>JAJRTI010000688.1 GCA_024278415.1 Planctomycetota bacterium
AAGCTCGCGGTCGAGAACATCGACCCGCGCATCCCGTGGCTATACGATTTCAAGCTGGACTTCCGCTTCAAGTAGCGGCTCCACCGGCAACACACGAGCGAGACGAGAGTCTAATCAACTGCCTCACATAAATGTCTGCTCCTGGGGGTATTCCTTTGCAAGCTTGGCCGCGTAGAGGGGTCACAGGGTCAGGGTCACAACAGGGTCAGGGTCACATCTTTGATCTTTGAGTAACACTTCAGCCAAGTACAACAGCCAAGTACCGGAATACCGTCAAAGCTTCCGTGCAACGCCGCGTGTTGGGGTATCTGAATCCCAACGGGATTCCGGATATCAGCCCAGGGTTCGCGAGCGAAGCTCGCAACCCTGGGTTTTGAGGCGCACAGCTTCGCTCCCCCCCCATCCGTCCGCCCTGCAGGGCGGGCGGATGGGGGGGGGGAAGTTCAATAGGACTACCCTGGGCTAGAAGCCGGAAGCCCGTTGGGCTTCCAAACAGCGTTTCGTCAAGCGGAAACGCTGTCCATTGAACTCGCGCACGTTCATGGGGCCAACGGCTGTTGCAATCGGCTGAAGTGTTACATCTTTGATATTCATACCTTTCCCTCGAGTTGCTGACCAAGCCGAAGAACCCGGCGCGACCGCCGCTTGTTTTTGGCCATTCGCTCCACCACCCGACGGCAGGCCAGACTGACCGCTGACGGCCTGATTCTACCGAAATGCCGGCCAATCTCCGTGTGCTTGCAGCCGCTGTACTCCCGTGACAGATAGATCGCCACATCCCGTGCTTCGTTCTGCTTCCTGCCCTTCGCACGCACGTCACCCACTTCCACGCCATACTCCGCCGCAACCGCTTCACCGATCGCCGCCAGCGTTGGGCGAGCGATGGCCTGCACCAGGCCGGCGACTTCTCGATCATCGTCTCGCCCGTCCAGTTTCCCCCGGACCCACTCGACGAACGATCCCGTGCCCAACACCGCGCCAAAGATCATCGCCTTCAACGGGTTCTCGGCCTCCACATGCTCTTCGACGAACGTTTGATACTCTCGGCGTTGCTCCCGCCACGTTGGGCCGAACCGCTCCAGAGTGCTCGCGACATCCAACCACGCTGGAGGCTTGCGTAGCCCAACGTACTCCCGGTAGCTCGACCACTTGTAGTCCGCCGGACGCTCGACGAGACGCGCACGCACCGGGTTGAGGTGGATGTACCGGGTCAGCACATGCAATTGCGTTTCTGCCTCCACCAGCACGCACTTGAACCGCCCCTGGAACAGATGCCCTACACGGCCATGGCGACGGTTGACGCCCGACGCATACACATGATTGAGCCACTGCATCGCACGCGACAAGTTCCCCTCAGGCGTCTCAATCTCGGCATGATAGTGGTTTGTCATCAACGCATAGCCGTGGCACACCACACCCCATCGGTCATGGGCTTCACCGAGCCGTCGCAAGAAATCCTCTCGGTCTTCGTCATCGAAGAAGATCGTGCCTCTGGCCACGCCACGGGCCATCACGTGGTAGTACGCTCCCGGGTACTCAATCCTCAGAGGCCGAGCCAATAGGTTCCCTCCCCAATCATCCTCAGAGCGGGTGGGTTGCCGCCGTTCGTTGGGCGGTGGCAAGACGAAATCAGTGAGCATAGCCTAACCATTAGAAGGTGCCGTGTCAATATCAAAGATCAAAGATGTGACCCCTGACCCCCTGCCTGACCCGCCCGATGTGACCCCTGACCCGCCCTGACCCGCCCTCGAGACTGATGAGTACGGTCGTGGTCCTTACCCTGGCCGATTCCCGCAACTCGATACGTGGCAGATCATCGCCTGGGCAGACGATATGGGCCCTATCCGCCGAGGCCGAGCACGCGAGGCTACTCCTGAGAACTGCAACGACGCTCAGCGTCCGCGTAGCCGCCCCCCCGCTTTCGCTCCGGCGGTGAGTATGATTGCTGCACTTCGGCGCGCCGCCCATACGTCCTCCCAACTTAGCACATCAGCACGTGTAGCTCTGCAACCTACTGCAACTCAGGTGTTGCTAGTATGCTGGCGGCAGGACGATGTCAAGCATTTTGTTGGCGGGCGGCCACATCTAAGCATCCCAGCCGGCTTCAGCGCAGCGGCGCGAGGTCCGTCGAGGCCGAATCCGTATCACTCTCCTGCGGCGGGCATATCATTCCCCGCTCTACTCTTTCACCCCTTCACCGCGCCGAGTTGGATGCCGCGCACGAGGTAGCGCTGGAGCAGCACGAAGAGCACAATCATGGGCAACACGGACATGGTGACCGCGGCCATGATCAGGTGCGTGGACTGGCCCCGGGTCGAGTCGAAGTAGAGCAGGCCGATGGGCAGGGTGTACTTGTGCACGCTCTTTAGCATCACGAGCGGCCAGAAGAAGCTGCGGTAGTTGCCCATGAACACGAAAATCGTGAGCGCGATCAACCCCGGCCGGCTCAGCGGCAGTATGATGTCCCAGTAGAGTTGCCACTTGCTTGCGCCGTCGATCTCCGCGGCCTCGTCGACTTCGGATGGGATGGTGAGCATGAACTGCCGGAGCAGGAACGTGCCGAACGCGCTGAACGCGGCCGGCAGGATGAGCCCGGTGTACGAGTCCACGAGCCCTAGCGAGATCATGATCTGATAGTTGGGGATCATCATGACCAAGCCCGGCAGCATCATCGTGGCCAGGTAGAGCAGGAACACTTTGTCCCGGCCCGGCCACTTGATGCGCGAGAAACTGAACGCGGCGAGCGAACTCGTGAAGACTTGGAGGAACGTCACCCACGAGGCGATGAAGATGCTGTTCCAATAGAATCGGCCGAAGTCGATGACTTGGAACACTTCCAGGTAGTTGCCCCAACGGAAGCGGCCGGGCGGCTTGGCGAGCGCCAGTGGGAACGCGGCCTGGAGCGCGAGCCGGTTGGCGCGCTGGGGCGCCTGTTCGTTGCGCTTGGGGGCGGCGGGGCCGCCGGGCCGCGGCGCGGGGGCCAGCGCGCCGGGCAGCCGGATCGCGTTGTTGATGGCCGCCACGATCTCGGCTTGCTGCTCGGCGGGCAAGGTGCCCCCCGTGGCCCCCTGGCGCGCCAGGTTCTGCACGCGGCCGGGCAGCAGATCCCAGAGCCGCTGCACGGTTCTGTTGGGCGCTGAGGCCGCGTCGGCGAGGCGCTTGCAGAGGCGCGGCCAGTCGAGCACCTCCTGGGTCTCCAGCACCCACGGCCCGCCCTCGGGAATCCAGTTGTCGAGCGCGACTTCCGCGAGCGGCTTGAGGCTCGTGAGCACCATCCACACGAAGGGCAGCACCATCGTCATGCTCACCCCCACGAGCACGACGTGGAGCGCGCTCACGCCGAACACGCGCTTGGCGAGCCCGTGGCGCTTGGGCGGCGCCGGCGGCGTCTCGATGGGGTTAGTCGTTGACATACCGGTTGCCAAACTTCCAGTTGAACAGCGTCACCGAGAACACGAGCACGAACATGGCCCACGCGATCGCGGACGAGTAGCCGAGCCGGCCGGTCTCGAAGCCTTCGGTGTAGATGAAGTAGCTGAGGGTGGTGGTGGCCCCGGCCGGCCCGCCGCGCGTCATGGTGCGCGCCATCTCGAAGCCGCCCTGGAGGCCAGCGATGATGCTCATGATGACGATGAAGAACGTGGTGGGCGCAAGCTGCGGCCAGGTGACGTACCAGAACTTCTGAAACCGCGACGCGCCGTCGACGTTCGCGGCTTCGTACAGCTCTTGGTCCACGTTGCTGAGGCCCGCGAGGTAGAGGAGCATGTTGTTGGACCCGATGGCGCCCCAGAATCCCATGATCATGATGGCCGGCTTGGCCCAATGGTAGTCGGTGAGCCATTCGGGCGGTTGGAGGCCGCCGCTGGCCTCCGCCATGGCCGGCAGGTGGTGGCACACCACGCCCACGCCGAGCAGTACGAGTTGCGCCACCATGAGCACGAGCGAGAACATGAGGCCCGTGCCCACGCCTTCGCTGTGGCGGCACGCGTAGTCGCGCTCCCCGCCGACGGTCCAGACGCGCCACACGACGGCGCAAGCGAAGATCACCGATGTCGGCAAGAGCCACGCCACGCCGCGCAGCCGGCCGGCATCGGTCCATCGCAACACGACAAATGCCGGCAGCAGCACGGCCGCGGCCGCGAAGAGAGCGGTGGCCGCGTTGCTGGCGTCGCTTCTGTCGCGCAGCTTCCAGACCTGCCAGCCAAACGCGCAAGCCGACGCCACGAGCAGCAGCGTCGACGCGTCGAGATCCGGCGACCAGCGGCAGGCCAGCGCGCCTGGCAGCAGGAGGAGCAGCGTCGAGGCCGCGGCCGCCCCGCTGCCGAGTTCGCCGTCCTTCCACATCTCACGCAACCGGTACAGCCCCCACGCGAGCACGATGCCCATGATGCCCATGCACAGCCAGAGCCCCTCCTGCACCTGCTGCGCCGGCACGGACACGACCCACTTCGTCGCCCGGTCGAGGATCGGCGCCAAGGTGGAGTTGACCGGCCCACGGTAAGGGTTGTAGAGCTTCTTCCAAAGGATGAACGTGGCCACGCCCGACGTGAAATGGGGCACGTAGAACAGCGTGCGGTACACGGTCGGCCCGCAGGACACGCCGCCGACGAGGATGCCGCACGCGATCCCACAGAGCAGCAGGACCATGCCGGTGCCGCCCGCGCCGACGACCGTGAGCATGATCACGCTGGCCATGAGCACCGCGCTCGCAAAGAGCCACAGGTGCACCCTCCGGCTCCCCCCGCTCAAGTCCTTGCTCAGCAGCAGCGCCGCGCACAGACTCCCCGCGATGGAGAAGGGGATGCCCAACATGAGGAAGAGCGTGTTGCGCAGGAAGCGCCAGAAGTCGGGCTCGTCCAGAACCTGAATGAAGTTGGCCAAGCCGCGGAACTTCAGCGGCTCGTGCTTGAACATGTTGTGCAGCGTCAGATCCCAGTTGCTGAACGCGAGCGCAAAGCTAAACACCAGAGGCACGATGGTGAACGCGAGGAACCCGAGGATGTTCGGGGCCAGGAACGCGAGCCCGTAGGCCAGTTCATGTCGTTCTCGTCGGCTCCAGAGCATGGCAGATGTCTCGCCGTATCAGAAGCCCTCGCCCGGACGGCACAGAGCGTGGCGCATGGAGGGGTGTGCCCAAGTCGGCATCATTGTAGGCGATTGGCCTCTGAGCATCAACGCCAGTGCGGACTCGCGAATCATTGCATTCCCGGCGGACCGGGAGGTCCGCGCCTATGGGTCACGGACGTGGACGTCCGTGACCAGTAGCGCATGCCAGACGCGTAGCCGCATGCGCCAGCATGCGGGCGGGGCGCTAAGGAATTCACAGATCGCCCGCATTCTGGCGAATGCGGCTACCGCCGGGCCTTCACGGCAGCGGATCGCCCTGCCAGCCGGTGCGCTCGCGTTCGGCTTGGATGATCTCACGGGGCGTGAGCGAGTCGAGCCGGTCTTGCCGCGTGTCGAGCCAGCGGCGCTGAAGCGCGTGCAACTCCGCCCGGGCCGCCGCGGGATCGGGATGGCTCTCGCGCGTGATCTCGCGCTCGGCCACGGCCGCGAACATGCGCATGAGCACGCGCTCCCGCGGGCCGGCCGCGAGGGGCACGTGCACGCGCGGGTGGGCCGCCGGCCGCGACGCCGAGCGGGGGCGCCTTTCGAAAACGCGATGCACCGCGGCCATGACCCGGCGCAGCTCCTCCGGCGACTGGATGGCGTGGTGCTTGCGCACCGAGTCCAAGGCCTCCCACGGGCTGTCGGCCAAAGCCGCGTACACCCGCAGTTCCTCGTCCGTCGGCATGCCCAGCTTGGGCTCCGCGGCCGCCGGCGCCTCGGCGGGTTCGCGCTCGGCTTCGGCCGGCTCGGGCAGTTTGGCCGGCTCGCGGAACAGGGGCTCCATATCGATCGGCGACACGTAGATCGAGCCGGCGTTCTTCTTGGCGCGCTCGTATGCCGCGCAGATGGTGGGGCTGGCCGCGCGGCTCCAGATCGACAATGCCGCGCTGAGCAAATGCTTGTCGCCGAACGGCAACACCCGGCCCAGCACGTACGCCCCTGGCTCCAGTTCCGCGGACGCGGCGCGCTCGCAAACAGGATACTCCGTGTCGTCGGCCAGATCCCGCAACCGCATGCCGTGGCCGGGCAGCACGTCCACGACCTCGAACACGCTGTACACGCTATAGCGGAAGTCCCGCATCGCGGCGCGCTGGTCGCCCCGCAGCGTGTGGCCGTGGACGCGCAGGTAGACTTGGAGCGGCGTCTTGCCGTTGCCCAACTTGTGGTCGAACAGGAACCAATCCAGGAGCCGCGCGTTCGCCATGTCGCGGCTCGCGTCGTCCGGCGCCGGCTCATGGCCCCCGAAGAACGCCTCCCGCGCGCGGCCCAACGCCCCGCGCATGAACGGGTCGGTCGTGGCGAACTCGACCAGCGCGGTCGAGCATTCGTCGACGAGAGAGAGGTCGTCAGGCATGGCGAGGGCGGGGCATTGGAGGCGCTTCTACTGAATGGGCCGCCAGCGTAGCACATGGCCTCCCAGCGGTGCAACGGCCGTCCAATGGGTGCCCACCGGTCGTACGCGTTTCGCGTGCGCGGCAGCCGAATTCACCAGAATTCGGGCGATCTGTGAACCGCTTGACGCCCCGCCCGTCCGCCGCATGCGGCTACGGTGTGTCGTCGCTCGCCATGGTGAGCACCCACTTGCCGTCGACGCGCCTGTAGTCGGGGTTGGATCCATAGCGAATGTCGTCGCTGCGCAGCACTTCCTCGATGATGCCCCGCAACACGTGGGCCTCGCCCGGAAACTCTTCGAGCTTCTCCACGGCCTCCTCGTATTTCAGCTTCGCGGCGGCGAACTCCTCGGCGTTGTATAGTGCGTCGGCTTCGTCCTTGAGCGTGGACGCTTCCTTGAGAATGCGGATGTTCTCGGCGCGTTCGCGGCCCGATCTCACAAGCGCGACGGCGAACCACACCACGACCGCGAGCACCGCGACCACGACCGCGGCCTCGGCGAGTTTCGCGGCCGGCCCCTTGGCGCCCTGCGTCGTGGTCGCGGTCTGCGCCGCGCGCTCGCGCCGTTCCCGCACCGCGCCGACCAGCAGGCTGGCCGCGATCCACACGACGAGCGCCGCGGCCACAGCGATGCCGGCCATCGCACCCCATCGGCGCCAATTCCTCGCCTCCCGCTCATCCGCGTCTGGCTCTTGCTGCGCCGCGGGCTTCTTGCCGGGAGCCTGGAGGATGCGGTCGCACTTGGGGCAACGCACAATAGAGCCCGGCCGGCGCGCGCGGAGGCGCTTGCCGCACGAACAGGCGAACTTGACGCCTTCAGGCGCTTGCTAGTCGAGGTCGTCGAGATCCATGGTGGGCGGCTGTAATTGAGGGTTCGGCTGTCTGGCATGCACGCAAGACACCTTGAGTGTACACAATGTGCGCGAAGATGAGAAGCGGGCGCCGGCGGCCGTTTGAAAACGTCGGACCCCTGTGGTACGTTCGCCGGCCCGTCGCTGGCCGGGCTTCTGCCTCTGCCTCTGCCTCTGCCTCTGCCTTCTGACTTCTGACTTCTGACTTCTGACCATGCCCTGGATCGACCGCGGGTGGTATCTCGTTGTGGAGTTCGAGCAGTCGTCGTCGAACTCCTTCGAGCGGGTGCTCCGGCTCGTGCGAGCGCATGAGAGCTACTGCCAACTCATGGACCATCGCGGCCACGTGTTCCACCGAGTCACTTTCAGCGCCACGGATGCGTCGGCTGCGTGCGGGTTGCTCGATCTGGTGAAGCAGTGGCGCAGCACACGCGTGTATGTCAAGGGCGACGAGACCGAGCCCGGGTGCGTACACACCCAGCTCGACTGCTACCTGTGGCACGTCGAGCAGGCCGGGATCGAAAACTGTCCGCTGGGGCCGGGCAGGGACTGGCCTCTCCCGAAGGGGTTTGGGTCCACCTGGGATGCGATACGGCTGATCTGGCCTGGCCGCGGCGGAGTGCGGTGGTTCGAGTATGGCGCATTCGAGAGCAAAACCGTATACGCCATTGAAAAGGATCTTGTTCGCCGGCTTGCCAACGAATACGCGGAGGCGCACCGAGCCTGCCCCTTGTGCCACGCGGCGCGCATGGACGAGGTCCTCGAACGGCTGCCTGAAAGGATCGACCTCGACGACTCGCCCGAGTGGGAGAGCGTTGAGGTCGTGCGCACGCATCCTTCGTGGTCCGGGCGGGCGGCAGAGACGGTCGTCACGGTGCAGCCTCGCAGCGCAGAAGCGTACCGGCGTTACGTGGACCGCATCCTCGACGGGCTTCAATTCGAGTGGCCTTCGGATGAAGTTCAGGACTCATCATGACTGAACTCGAAACCTACATCCGAGCGCGCTACCCGCTCATCTACATGGTGTCGTGGGAAGAAGACCGCACCGTCGCTGAGGTCGAACGTATCTGCATCGACATGCGCAAGAAGCTGTTCGTGTGGACGCAGACCCGCGGGCTGCGCAACGTCGCCCTGCCCGACCGCAGCGACGAGTCGCTGCGCGACCCGCTCGCGCTGCTCGACTCGGTTATCGGCTCCAAGGACAGCGCGGTGTACGCGCTGCTCGACTTCCACCCCTTCATCGAGGACCACACGATCCTGCGCCGGCTCAAGGACACCGCGCAAGCGCTCAAGACGAGCAGCAAGACCATCGTGCTCGTGTCGCCTGTGCAGGTGCTGCCTCCGGAGCTGACCAAGGAAGTGGTCGTGCTCGACTTCGACCTGCCGTCGCACGCGGACCTCATGGCCGTGCTCGATACGTTCCTCAGCCAAGCGCGCGGCAAGAGCGGCGTGAAGGCCGCGCGGCTGAGCAAGGCCGCGCGGGAGAAGCTCGCCAAGGCCGGCCAGGGGCTCACCGTGGCCGAGTTCGAGGGCGTGCTCGCCAAGTCCATTGTCGAGCGCAAGGCCATCGACGGGGACACGATCCGCGACATCCTCGAGGAGAAGAAGCAGATCATCCGCAAGTCCGGCGCGCTCGAATACTTCCCCCCCGAGGAGAACCTCGAGCAAGTCGGCGGGCTGGGGAGCCTCAAGCATTGGCTTGACACGCGCGCGGACGCGTTCACCGAGGAGGCCCGCGCGTTCGGCCTGCCGGAGCCCAAGGGCCTGCTGCTGGTGGGCGTGCAGGGCTGCGGCAAGTCGCTCACCGCGAAAGCCGTCGCCGCGCAGTGGAGCCTCCCGCTCTTGCGGCTCGACGTGGGCCGCGTCTTCAGCGGCATCGTGGGCTCGTCCGAGCACAACATCCGCAGCGCAATCAAGACCGCGGAGTCGGTCGCGCCCTGCGTGCTGTGGATCGACGAGATCGAGAAGGGCTTCAGCGGCACCGCGAGTTCGAACTTCTCCGACTCCGGCACCGCGGCGCGCGTGTTTGGCTCGTTCACCACGTGGCTCCAGGAGAAGCGCGCGGCCGTGTTCGTGATGGCCACGGCCAACGACATCAACCTGCTGCCCCCGGAGTTGCTGCGCAAGGGCCGCTTCGACGAGATCTTCTTCGTCGATCTGCCCAACGAGGCCGAGCGGGAGGAGATCGTGCGCATCCACCTGCGCAAGCGCGGCCGCGAGCCGGAGCGCTTCGACTGCGCCGGCCTGGCCCGCGCGGCCGACGGCTTCACTGGCGCGGAGATCGAGCAGGCCATCATTGCCGGCCTCTACGACGCGTTCGCCCGCCGCGAACCGCTCACGACCGGGGACGTGGTGCGCTGCCTCTCCGACACCGTGCCGCTCTCGCGCATGATGTCCGAACAGATCGACCGCCTCCGCGCCTGGGCGAACGAGCGCGCCCGGAACGCGTCTGAGGTCCAGTGGGAGATCGGATCTTAACGCAAGGGCGCCAAGGCGCCAAGAGCGACGAATACATTGCTGCCGGCTGCGGCCGAACTCACGGATATGGTCATGCTTTGCCCACCAGACCATTGCTTCCATTCATCCCCCCTTTGCGTCTCTGCGCCTCCGCGTTCGCCGTACGGCGGATTGCGTTGAATACCGGTCATGTCTTCCCACCGCGAACGCCTAGTCTGGATCGAGATCAAGCGCGATGAGGAGGCGACTCCGGTCCGCGCAGCCCCGGTCGAGGATATCCGCGCGGTCAAGTGCCCGCAGTGCGGGTGGCTCGACAGGCCGGGGGAGGTCGAATGCTTCCGATGCGGCTATCAGTACGTGGGCGATAACACGTTCCGCGACCTGCTCGTCAGTGAGGGCGTCGATCTGCCGGAGATGGAGGTGAAGGTCGACACGAGCTTCCGCGAGTTGATCCGCAAGAACCGGCGCGATCCGCTGGAGTCCGCGCGCCTGCGCATCGCGGCCGAGCAGCACCACCTCGTGCAGGGCTTCGGCCAACTGCTCTCGCTCGACGAGGCCGACATCACTCGCTACGACCACCAACTCGACACCGCGCGGCGCGCGCTCAACGACATGCGCGGGCAGGCGCTGCTGGCCGACGAAGTGGGCCTGGGCAAGACCATCGAGGCCGGCATCGTGCTCAAGGAACTCGTCGTGCGCGGGCTGGCCAAGCGCGTGCTCATCCTCACGCCCGCGTCGCTCGTCACGCAGTGGCAGGCGGAGCTGGCCAATAAGTTCGGCGAGCCGTTCCACGTTGCGCGGTCCGTGCACGACTGGGCGCAGCCCAAGGTTGTCGCGTCGCTCTCGCTCGCCAAGCGCGCGGAGCATGCGGAGCGCATCCTCGCGCAGCCGTACGACCTGCTCATCGTGGACGAGGCGCACCACCTCAAGAGCCGGCGCAGCGTGGGGTACAAGTTCGTGAATCAAATCCAGAAGAAGTACGTGCTCATGCTGAGCGCGACGCCGGTGCACAACGACCTCACGGAGCTGTATAGCCTCGTGACGATCCTCAAGCCCGGCCTGCTCGGCACGCTGCGCGCGTTCAAGCGCCACTTCGTGTCGGACGCGGATGCGCGCCTGCCGGCCAACCCCGGCCACCTGAAGGCGCTGTTGCGGGAAGTGATGATCCGGAACCGGCGCGCGACGGTCGGCATCAAACTCCCCCCGCGGCGCGCGGCGATCTACCACCTGGAATTCGGCCAGGCCGAGCGCGCACTCTACGACGAGGTGACCGCGTTCGTGAAACATCGGCTGCGCCAGCGCTCGCCGGAGCGCAACGAAGTGCTGAGCCTCATCACGCTCCAGCGCGAGCTGTGCAGCAGCCCGGCCGCGACCCTGAAAACGCTCAAGCGCATGATGGGCCGGCCCGGGCAGGCCGACAAGACCCGCGATCGCCTCGCGGGGTTTGTGAAGGCCTGCGCCGCGATCGAACGGCCGCGCAAGTTGGATGCGCTCGTGGAGATCGTCGAGCGTTTCCCGGATCGCACCATCGTGTTCACCGAGTTCCTCGCCACGCTGCGGCTCCTCCAGCAGGATCTCGAAGCGCGCGGCCGGCGCATCGTGCTGTTCCACGGCGGCTTGAGCGTGCACGCGCGGCGCAGGGCGATCGAGCGCTTCCAGGCCGACTCCGAGGCGATCATGATCAGCACACAGGCCGGCGGCGAGGGCCTGAACTTCCAGTTCTGCCACCAGATCGTGAACTACGACCTGCCTTGGAACCCCATGCGCATCGAGCAGCGCATCGGCCGCGTGCATCGCCTCGGCCAAGAGCACGAAGTGAGCGTGTTCAACCTGTCCGTGGCTGACACCGTCGAGGAGCGCGTGCTCGACCTGCTCGCGAACAAGATCAAGATGTTCGAGTTGGTCATTGGCGAGCTGGACCTGATCCTCGGAGCGATGGACGACGCCAAGTCCTTCGAGCAGCAGATCGCAAACATCATCGTGCGCGCCAAGGACGACGATGCTGAGGCGGAGGGCTTCGACGCGCTCGGCCAGCGCATCGTCGAGGCCCGGCGCAAGTACGAGCGCGTCAAGGAGACCGAGTCCATGCTCTCCGACGTGGCGGAGGTCTAGCTGGCCCGTTCGGAGTCCCGCTTCGTAGCCGCATGCGCCAGCATGCGGGTGGCGTCTCCTGCCCGCAGCCTGGCGGCTGCGGCTACCCGTTCGGAGGCCCGCCTTCAGGCGGTCTGCCGGCCGTCTGTCGGACCAGTCGGACTAGTCCGACCAGTCGATGTCCCCCTGCCGTCCCTCATGACACTGCCCATCCAACCCCGGGGACGCGATGCGGAAGGCCCGCACGTGCGGGAATCGCATCGTGACCCCAGATCCACGAAGCCGGAGGCCATCCGCGCGTTCGTGCGGGAGTTCTTCGCCGCGTTCGGCGGCGACGTGGTTGAGGACAAGCCGAAGCGCCTGCGCGTGCGGCTTGGGCAGGAGCTGAAGGAACGCTTCGCCGCGGACGAACTCACCATGGCGTTCCGCGCCCAGGACGCGGGCGATGGCCAGGAGCTGGTCACGCACGGCAGCTACGTCATGGACATGATCCACGCGTTCCTCCAGGATCATGGGTGGAAATCGTTCGTCACGCTCCCGACGCGGCATCGCCTGAGCGCGGCGGACGCGGCGAAGCGCGTGTCGCCGCAGGACGCGGAGATCGGCGCGTTCCGCCGGCGCAAGCGGCGATGCCACGAGGCGCACTTCCAGATCAAGGCGAGCTACCAGTCGGACGAGAAAATCGAGGAGGTCCTGTCCGTGCAGGTCGACGACGCGGGCCGCACCGCGCCGGGCCTGTCCC
>JAJRTI010000689.1 GCA_024278415.1 Planctomycetota bacterium
CGGCGCAGAGGGCGCCCTGACGGTCGCCACTACAAGCGGAGCGCTCCCGCGCTCGCATCTCGGCGGCGCCGCGTTCGACACCTCCGCCATGCATGATGTTAGGCGCGAGGCCTTGGCCTATTGGGGTTTTGCAAGTCGCTCGCATGTCGCCGAAGCCGTACGGCGGATGGGCCAACCGACGGGCGCGCTCACAGAACGCCCGCATTCTGGCGAATGCGGCTACCCTGACACTCGCGGCGGACGGCCTCGTCCACCGCAGCGAGGCGCCAAGATCATGGCGCTGGACGAGGCCGTCCAGCGCGAGTCGGGATTGGAGTAGAACCATGAACCGAACAGCCTTCATCACCTCGCTTGTGCTGGCCATCGCCGCGGCCGCGGCGCCAGCCCCCCACTGGCGCAACATCGGGCCGGGCGGAGGCGGATGGATCCAATCCATCTGCGCAAGCCCGCACGATATCGACGAACTGTTCGTCGGCTGCGACGTGGGCGGATTCTACTACTCGGCCACCGGCGGCGCGAGCTACACCATCCACAACACCGGCCTAGCCGACTATTTCGTCGAGTGCATCGCTCCCCACCCGGCCAACCGCGACGTCATCTACATCGGCTGCCAAAGCGGCGTGTACAAATCCACCGACCGCGGACGCACGTGGCAGTGGTTGCGCAACGGGTTCCCTGCCAAGAGCCGAGGCCGCTGGACCGCGCCCATCGGCGCGCTCGCGATCGATCCCCAGTCGCCGGACACGCTCTACGCCGGCATCGGCCGGCCGCGGCGGTACACCTTTGGCAAAGGCGCGATCTACAAGACGACCGACGCCGGCGCGAGTTGGTCGCAAGTGAACAAGCCCGGCAGCCTGCCCGACGACGCGTGGATCACGGACTTGCTCATTCATCCCAACGATAGCCGGCATCTCTACGCCGCGTGCCAGTACGGCGTCTATCAGAGCCGCGACGCGGGCGCCACGTGGCAGCCGACGATCGCGGGGCTCCCGCACAAGCACGTGCGCCGGCTCGCGCTCTGCAAGCAGCAGCCGAACGTGATGTATGCCACGCTGCGCTCGCCCCCCGGCCAATCGCCGTGGCAAGGCGGGGTGTATCGCTCGAACGATGGCGGCAATACTTGGGCCGCGCGGAACAACGGCCTCAAGCAGTACGTGGGCAAACCCGGCCAGCCCGCGCCCATGACCGCGAACTACGACCGCATCGTCGCGCACCCAACCAACCCGGACATCGTCTACGTCGGCGGCACAGGGTGGGTGAACGCGACGATGTACAAGACGACCGACGGCGGCAAGACCTGGCGCGACATCGTGCGCCGCACGGGAGACAACGCGAACATCGACCGCGGTTGGATCGCGTTTTGGGGCCCCACGGTCAAGTGCCTCACCCTGTCGCCCGTCGACCCCGACGTGCTCTACTTCGGCACGTCGGGCGCGGTGTTCAAGACGACCAACGGAGGCGAGTCGTGGCAGAATGCGTACTCGAAAACCCTGCCCGACGGCCGCTTCCACGGCACAGGCCTCGAGGTCACGTGCCTGCACAACTTGGTCGTGCACCCCAAAGACCCGAAGCGCCTCTACCTGGGCTACTACGACATCGGCCTGCTCATCTCGTACGACGGAGGCGAGACGTTCCGCCGCGGAATCGAGGGCGTGCCCAGACTCGTGCAGAACTCCTGCCTCGGCGTGGTGTTCGCCCCCGACAACGGCGATCACTGCTGGGCCAGCTTCGGCCAGTGGGGCGCCAACAAGGGCATGATCGGCGAGTCGACCGACGCCGGCTTCACGTGGAAGATGGTCGGCACGAAAGCTGCCGGGCTGCCCGAAGTGAGGCACCGCGTCCTCATCCTCGACGCGGCCACGCGGCATCTGTTCACCACCTGCGACGGCGAGGGAGTGTACGCGAGCGAAGACGGCGGACGCTCGTGGCAACCGCGCAGCACGGGCTTGCCGCACGGTGATATTCGCGCGCTTGTGCAGCACCCCGCGCAGCCGGCCACGTTCTGGTGTGTGCTCGGGCATGCCGGCAAGAAGACCCTGGCCGCGGTCTACCGCTCCGACGACGCGTGCAAGACCTGGCGCCAAGTGAGCCGCGGACTCGACACCGCGGACGTGAAGGCGCTCGCGGCCGCGGCCAGCGACCCGCACCGGCTCTACCTCGCGTCGCGCAACATCTACCTGAAGGGCTGCGTCGCGCCCGGCGGAGTCTTCCGCAGCGACGACGCGGGCGCCACCTGGCGCCGAGTGCTCGCCGACGACTTTGTCCAGGGCCTCGCGGTCGACCCGCGCAACGCGGACGTGGTCTACGCCGGCCTCACCGACCATCCCTACCACGACGAGTCCACCGGCGACGGCATCGTCATGACCCGCGATGGCGGCAAGACGTGGGCGAACATCAGCGGCGACCTCACGTGCAAGCATGTGAGCCGCATTGTCATCGACCCGCACGACCCGGACCAGCTCTACCTCGGCACGGGCGGCAACGGCGTGTTCGTGGGCCGCGTGCAAATCGCGCCCTAAACCTCTTACCGCGGCATTCGCCGCAACCAAGATTGCAGACGAGCGATTTGCGTTTTGCTTGGGCCTCCGCACGGCATGTCCGTGCGGGGCCATGATTGAGAGCCAGACAGAAGCGTCCCGGAACCGTTTCCCCCGCCCTTGCCTTTCCGCTCGGCTCGCCGAGCGGAAAGGCAAGGGCGGGGGGATTGATTGGGGGGCTTTTCTGGCTTCCAATCGTCGCCCCGCAGGGACATGCCCTGCGGAGGCATTCGCCTTTGAGCGCCGCAAGAATATCACGCGCTCGAAACAACTTCCCCATAAGAAGATTCTACTCCTACTCGCCCCCCAGCAGCAACGTGAGCGCGCCTTCCACTCCTGCCCCCAAAACTGCCCATCGGAAGCTGCTCCTGGCCGGCTCTGTCGCGCTGTTCGTGGGGCTGGCGGCGCTGGCCGAGTTGGCGTGCTTCGCGGTGAACCGGACCTGCTTCAAGGACACGCTCGACTGGCACAAGCGGTTCGCCACGCGCGTCATCGGCCCAATCGCCGAGCCGGACCCGGACTTGCTCTGGCGTCTCGCACCGGGCAGCCGAGACGACATCAACTCTCTGGGCTTTCGGGGGCCCGAACTGCCCCCCGACCTGCGCCCGCGCAAGATCGTGCTGCTGCTCGGCGATTCGACCGCGTTCGGCTGGGGGCTGGAATACGAAGATACCATCGGCGTGCGCCTTCAGCAGCGATTCGACGCGGTCCGCCCGGGCGAGTACTATGTCGTGAACGCGGGCGTGCCCGGCTACAGCACGTACCAAACCATGCGGTATTGCCAGCAGCTCCTCGGCCGCATGCGGCCCCACGTCGTGCTCACGTACGTGGGCGCCAACGATTGCTGGAGCGAAGGCAACACCCTGCGCGACGCGGAGAAGCCCCAGCACTTCAACCCGGCCGCTACGCTTCCGTCCTTCCTGCAACGCTCGAACGTGGTCAAGACCATCACGCTCGCGCGCATGCGATGGGGCAAAGCGCAGCGCCGCCTGCGCGTGCTGCCCAGTGAGTATCAGGCGAACCTGGACACCATCGGCCGGCTCGCGCGAAAGGCTGGCGCTCGGCACGTGCACGTGAACCCCCTGTTCAACGACCGAGAGCAGTACTACCTCCGGCCGCAAGACCTGCTGCGCGCGGTGGGACAGGATCGTTTTTACCAGGGCCAGGACCGCGCACTCATCGAGAAGCTGTCGGACCACGACTACATTCGCGCGGACGGCGTCATGCTCACCGCGCTCATGCGCGACAAGCCCAAGGAATTGTTCTTCGACTACTGGCACCCCACGAAGAAGGGCGCCCAAGAGATCGCCAACATTATATTCGAGGCCCTCATGGCCGCGAAGCCCAAGTCGGAACGCGAAGGCGTTCCGCTCCAGACCTCTCCGCCCGCGATACCACTGAAGTGAGGAACCCACCCATGAACCGCGA
>JAJRTI010000043.1 GCA_024278415.1 Planctomycetota bacterium
CAACTCGCACTCCGCCCAATATGACGGCCCATGTACGCACCCCGACGGGGTGCAGGGATATAGCCTTGGGCTTCAGCCCAAGGACAAAGGCGGCATGCACAGGCCCCCCGCGCTGTAGGCGCGGCGGAGCCGCCCGATATCTCGCCCCGTGCGGCACCGTTTCCGTTCCCCGTTCCGGCGCTCCTTCAGAGCGCGGTGCCCATTGGCGTCGGTGACCTTGGGCTAAAGCCCAAGGCTTTATGCCTGTGCGACTTCGTCGTACCGTTCGCCAGCAGGGTTCCCGTATCCGCGGCGCCCGCCGCACTTGCCTGCGCCGCGCCGATATGGGCATTCAGAAGAAAGCCCAGATGCCCATATGGGCCGAACCCAGCTCGCCCAGAGATGCGGCATGCGAGTTACGCTCTAATGAGAAGGCAATCGCCATGCCTGAGCAGAAGCTCCCAAGCGAAGATGAGGCGCGTCGGCCGGGCGTCGCCGTGCCGGTGCAGCAGTTTCGGAGCATCTTGGACTCCATCGCAGACGGGGTGTTCACGGTCGACGCGGATTGGCGGATCACCTTCTTCAACCGCGCGGCCGAACAGATTACGGGCGTGCCTTTGAAGGAAGCCCTGGGGCGGCCCTGCCGTGAAGTCTTCAAGGCTTCCATTTGCGAGTCGGCCTGCGCGTTGGAGCAGACCATGAAGACCGGGTGCCCGCTCGTCAACAGAATGGTCTACATTGTGACGGCCGGCGGGGATCGCGTGCCCATCAGTATTTCTACTGCGCTTCTCCGGGACACGGACGGGAGGGCGATTGGCGGGGTGGAGACCTTCCGCGATCTGTCCTTGGTGGAGCGTCTGCGCAAGGAGTTGGAAGGGCGCTACAGCTTGGCCGACATCGTGAGCAAGAACCACGAGGTCCAGCGCATATTCGGCCTCCTCCCTGACATTGCATCTAGCGAGAGCACCGTGCTCATCGAAGGTGAGAGCGGCACGGGGAAAGAACTGTTTGCCAGAGCCGTGCACAGTTTGAGCGCTCGCAAGGACAAGCCCTTTGTGGTCGTGGACTGCGGCGCCCTGCCAGACGACCTCCTCAACTCGGAGCTGTTCGGATACAAGGCTGGGGCCTTCACCGACGCGAAGAAGGACAAGCCGGGGCGCATCGCACTGGCTGAGGGCGGCACGGTGTTTCTCGACGAAGTCGCGACCATGCAGCCCGCGCTTCAAGTGAAGCTCCTGCGCTTCCTACAGGAGAGGACGTACGAACCCCTGGGCGGCACGGAATCGGTCGAAGCCGACGTGCGCGTAGTCGCGGCGACCAACCAGCCTCTTCAAGAACTTGTCGACCAAGGCGCGTTTCGACTCGACCTCTACTACCGCATCAACGTGGTCAAGCTGTCACTCCCGCCGCTTCGCGAGCGGTGGGAAGACATCCCGCTTCTGGCGGACCACTTCATCGCCAAGTTCAATCAGTTGCGCGGCAAAGATATCACTGGCCTTTCGCCAGAGGCGATGGCCGCTCTGGCCGACCATGACTTCCCAGGGAATGTTCGGGAACTCGAAAACATCATCGAGCATGCGTTCGTGCTCTGCTCGAGCGGGGTGATCGAACTCAGCCACTTGCCAGGTTATCTTCGGAAGCGGCCATCTCCCGCTGTCCCTGCGGGCGATCTGGAGGACGCAGAGAGGCGGGCCCTCATCAAGGCGCTTGAGCGGAACAAGTGGAATCGGGCGGCCGTGGCCCAGGAGCTGGGCATCCACAAGAGCACCCTATATCGCAAGATCAAGGCGCACCAGATTGAACTTCCTGCAACCGATGGCCGCACAGGGCAAAGGTAAGCGTTGCACGGACGCGACGGTAGTCGCACGGGGCGTTGCATGAATGCGACGGTAGCCGTAGCGACGTGGGGGGGGGCTTGAGAGGGCAAAAGGGCCGCAGGCCGTTGCGGAGCAGGCATGTGCGCCCATGCTGGGGATGCGCGCCTGGTCTGGCACGCGCTTTGTATTTGCGCCACTGAGATGAAGACCCATCGAGCAGCACTAGCGGCCTGGAATGGGCGGATATCTCCTGTCTTCGACACCGCTCAGAAGCTGCTTCTGGTGGATGTGGAAGACGGCCAGGTGGTCGCCCGTACAGAGGCCGACGTGCACGAGCAGCCCTTTGCGCTTCGTGCAGCGAAGCTGAAAGACTTGGGCGCAAGCGTGCTTCTGTGTGGAGCGATATCCCGCCCCCTGGCCGCGATGATCGCGGCCTCTGGGATCGAGGTTATCCCTTTCCTCGCGGGCGATGTCGAGGACGTGCTCGCGGGGTATCTCGCAGGCGACCTGCCGGCGCCTCGGTTCATGATGCCGGGGTGCCCTTGCCCGGCCAGAGGCCGGCGCAGAAGAAGAGGCTCGCACACCGGCTCGGACCGCGGCCGCGGGCGTTGCCCCATGTAGCCTATGCCACGATCTGTTGAAAGGACATGAGATGAGAATCGCCATTACGTCACAAGGTGCGGAGCTTTCGGGTGAAGTCGATCCGCGGTTCGGCCGGGCCAAGTGCTTTCTCATTTACGACCTCGACACCGACACGTTCGAGGCCGTGGACAATGAGCAAAACCTGAACGCGCCCCAAGGCGCGGGAATCCAGGCGGCTCGGAATGTGGCGGCCAACGATGTCGAGTGCGTGCTCACGGGCCATTGCGGCCCCAACGCGTTCAAGACGCTCGGCGCGGCCGGCATCAAAGTCATTGTCGGCGTGCAAGGCACTGTGCAAGAGGCCATTGACAAGTTCAAGGCCGGCGAGTTGAAGCCGGCGCACAACGCGGATGTCGAAGGACATTGGATGTGACTACCGTATGCGTGGCGATCTGTTTCGCCGGCGCACGGTTCAATTCAAGAATACCCTGAGAGGAGGTGAGACGATATGCCCGGTGGAGACGGAACAGGCCCCAGAGGCCTTGGCCCGATGACGGGCCGCGCAGCCGGCTATTGCGCAGGCTATGCCACCCCCGGAACCATGAACCCCGGTGCCCGGGGTGGGTTCGGCGGCCATGGCCGAGGCATGGGCGGCGGCCGCGGACGACGCAATCGGTTCTACGCGACCGGCATGCCCGGCTGGATGCGGGCCGGCTACGGCTATCCTGCCCGGGGCGCGCGCGCCGCGGCGATGATGGGCTACGGAGCGCCCTGGCCGCAGGCGAGCCGAACGCAGCAGATCGAAGCGCTCAAGGGCCAAGCGGAGTACTTCGAGGAGATGCTCGATGGCATCAAGAAGCGCATCGAGGAACTCGAAGCGGCCGAGCCCGCGACAACGGCTTCGGTGTAGCCGAAGCTGTGGTGGGGGGGGAGTTGGCCGCCCTCCCTGCCTTGCGACGACACGGAGCGGAACGCCTTCGCGTTCCGATATGCTTGGACAATCGGACGGTGAAAACGGAAGGCGAAGGCCGCCCGCTCCCCTTGGGTTGCGGCCTGCTCTTTACCCACAACTTGAGAGCGGAGACGCGCCGTGGCCATTGCCGAACCCCGCAGGGGTTCCGTCTTCTAGCCCAGGGTTGCTGCAACCCTGGGTACAAGGCCCACGCACAAGATTCAACCCCAACGGGGTTGCGTCCATACCATCGGCCGAGAACTGACGCAACCCCGTTGGGGTTGACACAACCACGGCCATTCCTACCCAGGGTAGCGAGCCAAGCTCGCAACCCTGGGCTAGAAGACGGAATCCCGTTGGGATTCGCACAAGGGCGTCCTCGGCGCTCCCCCGACGTTTGTGGGGAGTTGACTGCGGCAACACGTCGACCCAAGTTGTGGGTAAAGAGCAGGG
>JAJRTI010000690.1 GCA_024278415.1 Planctomycetota bacterium
CGCTCGTTCGCCCGCTGACGCGACCGAACGAGCTTGCACTGGGCTATGTTGTGATGCGCCTTCGGCGCATGTGCATTCTGCGCCGGCGCACCACGGGAATGAACGCCCAGTTTACTACGTACGTTCAGACCTGCACCCTTTCTTTCCGGTTTCGGTGAGACTCACTTCGCCAGTGTCGTGCCACGCGTGAAATGCGTAGCAGGCTCCCCTCGCAAACGCGGAGGCTGGTGTTGCAGAATCCCAACGGGATTCCGTATGCTAGGAGCCTGTCGGGGTATTCGAACCATGCCACATGATACGTTCGTTTGGTGGCGGAATCCGATCACATGATCAACATGTGGTGTACCGATGTGGTTTCTCCGACAGGCTCCTAGCCCAGGGTTGCGAGCAAAGCTCGCTACCCTGGGGCCATGTGGATATCGAGTCCTCCCTCCCCTCCCCTTTCCGATCCCGCAAGTGCGGGATCGGAAAGGGGAGGGGAGGGAGGGAATCGTAGGCTATCGGTGGTTTGTTCCCAGGGTAGCGGCCTGCGGCCGCAACCCTGGGCTGTACGCCGGAATCCCTTCAGGATTCTGAGGAAGGGAGAGGTGCAAGGTCACTGCGCCAGGCTCAAAAGTGACATCACACGCGTAACACGACACTGGGTTGTGAGTGAAACATGTACAGACGATCGCTCTTGTTCGTAGTGATGGCGCTCGTTCGCCCGGCCGCGGCGCCGGGGGAAGTCGCGGTTCCGTGGTTGGATTTCTCTAAGCCGAAGACGCCCGTCGATCGGCCGATCGAGGAACTGGCCACCGCGCTGAACGCGATGGCCTGCGCGAAGGGATTGCGCTACTCAATGAGTTTGCGAGAGTATCCAGGCGTGGGGAAAGTGGCGCAGTGGCGTGTAGAAGCGGCTGGCCCTGCGCCCGCGAAAGGCTGGGCCGTACTCCGCACCGTGCTGCCGTGCTGGTATTACACGCGGAACAAGAACACGATCTCCGGCGTGCGCCTGCATCTCATTGCGTCGAAGGAGACGACGTTGAGTTTCGAGGTCTTTCGTTCGGCCAACCCGTTCGACGGGTTCTACCGTCCCGCGAAATTCATGGGCCGAAGCAAGCGCACGACGCTCCGCGCGGGCGAACAGGACGTGGTGCTGCGATGGGCCGACGCGGGCGTGAAAGGCAAGGCGTTGGCGCAAGTCAGCGGCTACAGTCTGATCGTCAGCGCCGCGCCGCTTGTCGTCTCGATTGCTCGTGTGGACTTGCTCTTTGCTTCGCAAGCCGAGGCCGATCAGTATGGGACGCGGCGCGCCGAGCATTTGCGGGCGCTTCAGAAGGTGATGGTCGATTCGCTCGCCGCCCGAGGCGTGCGCTTGGGCGGGCTGTTCGAACGGTCGTCCGTCGACGCGTTCGAGCCACGGCTCTGGCATGGCGTGCAGCTCGCCGCGATAGGGGAGCAACTCGACCACTGGACGCGGCTCGCCGGAGTGGGCCGCGAGGCCGAAGGAGAGGGGCGAGAACTCAAAGCGCAACGCGACGCGCTCATCGCCGACCTGGCGCGCGGGAGCGATGTGGGAAAGAGGCTCGACGCGCTGCAAGCGCGCGTGGACGCGTACGTGGACCGGTTGATGAACGCGCTGCCAGTGAGCGCCCGGCGCTGGCGGGTGGGCCAGGATGGCCGATTCCACCGGCCCGACGGCCGGCCCTACCGCATGTTCGGCCCGTATTTCCAGCGCATGCGGTACGCGCGCACGTCGCCCGCGGCGAATGCCGTCATGGGCTGGCGGCCGTGGGACATGCGCTATCTGGCGGGACTCGGTTTCAACGGCATTCGCGCGGACATCACGTGGCGCCGACTCGAGCCCACGCCGGGCCGGTTCGACCGCGAGTATCTGAACCTCGTGAAGCGCATCTTCCGAGAGGCCGAACGGTACGGCCTCGGCATCAGCGTCGATTTGCACTGGCCTTTCCCCGACTGGTTTGTCTATGGGCCGCCGGGCCAGGGCATAGCGAAGGGCAAGCACGCGGGCCCGTGGCCGCAGAACGCGTATCACTGGCCCGAAGCGCTCGTGTCCGCGTGGCGGCGCCTCGCCGTGGAATTGGCCGACGTGCCGAACATCGTGGCCTTCGAGACGCCCACCAACGAGCCCACGCTCGCGGTGACGCGCGGCGGCGTGATGGACCGGCCCACGCTCATGCGCGCGTGGAACGATTGGCTGCGGCAGACGTACGTAGATCGCCGCAAACTCGCCGAGGTATGGGGCGCCGCGGACATCGGCGCGGAACGCTACCGCTTGGCAGAGGATGAGAAGTGGGAGGACGCGACGATTCGGCCGCTGGGGTTCCAAGACGATCCCGACCGCAACACGGCCTACGCACACAATCCCCGGCTGTGGGATCACGTGCGCTGGGCCGCGTGGATGCAAACGCGCCTGACTGGCCAGATCATAGAAGGGATTCGCGAATCGATTCCCGACGCGGTCGGCATGATGCAGTACACCATCGGCGACCGCCACGACCGCAGCCCGATCCCTATCGACTACCGGGCGATCCAAACGCTCGTCGGCGCGCACGTCGTGGCGGGCACGCACTACGGAGTCGGCGGCGGAATCCCGGCCCGCAAGGCGGCCACGCTCTCGTTGCTCGCCTACGATTCCGAGCAGCAGATGGACAACATGGGCGACTACGTCCGGGCGCATGTAAAGCAGGGGCTTGGGCTCTGTCCGTTTTCGTTTTTCCACTTCGGCCGCGGCGGCCGACTCCTGGCCGACCACCAGGGCCATATCAAGCCGTCGGTCGCGTTCCTGCCCGTGATGGCCAACTGGATTCGCACGTACTGGCCTGAGCCGAACGCGGCCGCACCACGCGTCGCGGTCGTCATCAATACGCGCTTGGAGGCCACGACGGGCGCGCTCGTCGGCGACCTTGTGGGCATGCTGGAAGAGCGAGGTTGGCGCGCCGGCGTGTTCGAGGGACTCCGCGTGGCGCGGCAACCGGAACTGCTGCGGGGATACGAATTCGTCGTCACGACTAGCAACTACATGGACACCGATCTCCTGCGAGTGCTATCCGAAGAGTTCAAGGGGGCCGTGCTCCTGTTTGGCCGGCTCAAGTACGACGCGTACGCCCGGCGGCCGGACAAGGGACTCCCTGCCGCGATGGTGCGGCGCGGCCTGTTCTTGCGCAGCAGTGCGGCCTGCACGTTTTCTGCGATGGAAGTGGGGCGCATGGACTTGGCGGGAGTCTGGGCCTGGCGCTATGCGGGCCCCCAGGGAAAACCGCCCACGGCCGTGCCGGATGCCATCCGCGCCGGGGAGTGGACGACGCGGCCCGTGCCCGGCCCCTGGGGCGAGGTCGGCATGCTCGGGTCGCTCCGAGTGCGCCTGGGGTACGCCTGGTATCGCCGCGAGGTCGTCATCCCCGCGGCTTGGCGCGGCCAATCGCTGCGTCTCTCCATCGGCGCCATCGACGACCAGGACTGGACGTTCTTCAACGGCCAGCCGATTGGCAAGACCACCGCCTCGACTCCTCGCTGCTATCGAGCGCCTCGCAGGTACGCCATTCCGAGCCGCCTCGTTCGCTGGGGGCAACCGAATGAACTGATGATCTGTAACCTGAACACGTTCCGGGACGGCGGCATCGTGAAGGGGCCGGTCGAGATCGTGGTCGCGAACAAGGTCGCGCGTGTGCATTGGCTCGGCGACTCGCGGCGTTCTCTCGGAACGCCGCGGCTGAAGATAGGCCCTCGCGCAACCTGCCTCCGCACAGGCGATCTTATCCAAGGCGTGGAAGTCCTGGCCCGGGTGAACGGTGCGACCCAGGATTGCCCCGCCGCGCTTGTGCGCCAAGGTCGGTGGTTCTGGTGGGTCGAAGACGCGCCCTGGTCTCGTGAAATGGCCGCCCATAGGTCCGCGCTCGCCCTGGTCTTGGAGAATGCCGCGGACTGAGTGGGGCGCGGCCGCGAGCGTAAGCGGCCCAACCCCTCCACCTGCCGCGCGCACATGTCAACTGGCCGCGCCGGAATACGCAAGGCGTCTCTGGAATCAAGAGATTAGAGTCCCAAATCCCTAATCTACAAGGCGGGCTTCGCCCGCAACCCAATTCGGCTTTCTGATTCCGTTGCCGTCCAATTCCGTTGCCCCTCTTCTTCGGTTTCCTGCAACAGCAACGGAATTGGACGGCAACGGAATACGGACTCCCTGTCCATAACCCGTTGTCTGGGCAGCAACTTATTCGGACGGCGCGCAATAACTTCTTGTTTTTTTGTCGCGGTTTCTGACGTCTAAGGCAGCAGGCTTTCTCGCAGGCTGCGCCGCGAGAAAAGGGGCGGCTGCGCCGCAGCCCATGTGGAGTGCGGCGGCTTGACGCCGCTTTAGCTTTTCGCCTGTCGCTGGCGAACGGCTCGCGCGTGTGCGGATGCAAAGCAGCGCAACGCGCTGCCAGCCAAAGCGCCGTCGAGCCGGCGCACTCCACAACGAAGCGCATCGACAACATGTTGTTGTTCGAAAACCGGTAAGGGCCTAATCCGCCAAGGACCACCCGCTCCTGCGCGTGGCAGGCCGCTACTCTGGCAGCCGATAGATGTGCACGGCCAGGGGACCAAACTCGTCAGCGAAAGATCCGGCGTTCGACCGGATCGTGCGGCCCTCGTCGACGACGGCGACCTCCACGCCGGCGTCGAGGCCCTCCACCTTGAGGGTTGCAGCCGCCTTCTTGTACTTCTCGTCGTAGTTCACCGCGAAGACATACATAGCCCCTCCGGCCCGTTTGGCCAGCACCGCGATCTTGGCGCCGGAATCGGTTGTGGCCGCGACGCGGCGCTCGGCCGGCTGCCCGAGGATCGCGGGGGTGAGCCGCGTGATCTGCGAGTTGATGCGGGACAGCGCATCGCGGTTGGCCTGCGGCACGCCGAACTGGGAGTAACGCGGCTTCCACACGTGGGTGAAGTAGCCGATCGCGGTCGCTCCGCCGCAGATGCCCATCCACACCTCCGCTCGAATGTGCTGGGGCGTCACGTCCTTCTGCCGCGATAGCGGCCCGGTCCACTGGCCGCCCTTGCTCGTTTCGATCCAGGCGTAAACGGGCCTGGGGCCGGCCATCTGGGTCAGCAGCGCCGTGGCCTCGTACACCAAGTGGATCCACTGCGGCTTGTTCCACCCGTAGATGGGATAGATGTCGTAGCCCACCACGTCGGCTGCGCGGATGTACGCCGGGTAGAGCGTGGCGCGCTGCTTGTCGGGCCACTTCTTGAAGAAGGGGTGGAAGTTCCCAGTGAAGGTCATGAACACCGGCCGCGAGGGATCGGCCGCCTTGATCGCGCGATACTCCTCCTGCGTGGCGTCGGGCGCGGTGCGGGGCACCATGCGTGGCGGGGAAAGCAACACGTTCCTGCCGTCCCTGTCGAAACCCTCGATCTCGGCGAGCGAACCCCAGACGTTCTTGCCAGGCGTGACGCCCACGATTCTGAGCCTGAGTGCGCGGAAGGTGGCGGGCGCGGGCAGCGCGAACTGCTGCCGGCCCCGTTTGGCTTCCACAGGCGTCCTTAGGATTTCCCGGCCGTCCGCGTCGAATGCGATCTCATTGGGCATAGACAGCCCCTTGGAGACGGTCAGCCAGACCGCCAAACTCTCGACCGTCACGGGCTCCTTGAGCTTGATCGTCAGCGACGCGCCTTCGAGTGGGTCCAGCACCGACCAACTGCGGGTGCCCCCGTCCACCAGCTTCCAAAGCGGCGCGCGCCGGTTGGCCCTCAGGCTCTTGGCCGGCACGACCACCGCGTCGCTCACGCGGTGCGGCAGGTCGGGTTCGTCGCCGTGGATGTAGCCCAGCAGCGCCGGGTGGCCCTTGAGGCCCGCGTCGAAGGGCATGACGCCGTACAGGCCGGCCTTGTGCACGAGGTCGATGTACTCGCGCACGTCGCGGGTGCCGCCGGACTTGGGCCAGTACCCCGCGGTCGTGTTCATGCCGCAGGCTTTGGCCGCCGCGAAGTTCTTGGGGTCCTGAAGCCAAGCCATGATGGGGAAGAAGGGCCTGCCGTTGAGGAGGATCGCGCGGTTCGTCTGGATGCGTACGCTCTCGACAGGCGCGAGCCCGCGCTCCGCGGCGGTCGCCAGGACCGATGCGAGACAGACCGGAAGAAGCAAGGCAATCCTGGGTCGCATTGGATAAACTCCTACTCGGTGGTGTGGAGCAGTTTCGCGGCGAGAGTCAGTTGACCACGCGCCCGCATCAACCATAATGTGGCCTCGCGAGCCCGCGGCGGCCGTGGGCTGTTAACGGTACACCAGAAATCGAAAGATCGCAACAATGCACTCGCACATCATGCTTCGACTTCAGCGGCCCCTGTCGATTGCGGCCGTTCTCCTGGCCATCTTCTTGGCCGCGGCGCCATTCGCGGCCGGCGCTAACGTCGTCAAGGTCCGAGAGAAGGACCCGCCCCCGGACGGCCGCTTCGTGATCGTCCCCATGCGCTCGGTCTTCAACGACGCCCAGCCCCTGGCCCTGCCCGGGCCGCGCATCCAGATCAATCGCATCCCCTTCGACGTCGCCATCGACGGCAAGCCGAACTGCCTGTTCCTGAAGCCGATCGGCTGGGCCGCGGAGAAAGATGAGTCCAAAGAGTATCGCGGATACATCGCCAAGTACGACCGGCGGCCTGCGCCCGACGACCCCACCCGTGCAATGCTGCGGGTGCCCGTCGCGGACTACGAGTGCATCTGGCTGCTCGCCGCGGCGGATGATGATGAAGCGCTCACTCAGGAGGTCACCCTGCGCTTCGGCCAGTTCAACGGGTCCGGCCGCGTCGCGACGTACGACGTGATGGCCGTCGTCCCGCGCGCCGGCGCCAAGAAAGTCCGGCGCGGCCGCAACGGGGTCGCTCGCGTGCTGCCCAACGGCGAGCGCGGCAACCTCTACCTGGTCCGCGTGCCTATGGGCAGAACCTTGGCCCAGGACTTCGAGGACCA
>JAJRTI010000691.1 GCA_024278415.1 Planctomycetota bacterium
GGGAGCCACGAGGGAGACGTGCGCTTCATGGTGCGCCCGGAGCGGGTGCGCATTGTGGCCGCTGACGCCGCGCCCGAGTCGGCCATTGTGTCGCAACTCTACTCGATCAGCGATCGGGGCCCCTACCGCCGGCTCGTGTTCGCCCGGCCCGTGCGCATCGTGGCCTACGCGCCGGCAAGCGACGGCGACGTGCGCATCACGGAGGGCGCAGACTACGGCATCATCTTCCCGCCCGACGCAGTCCACGTGCTGGGGTAGCGCTTCAGCCCGCCTCATGCTCCGTGCGCGCGATGACTTCGTCCTGCATGTTCGTGTTCAGGTGCACGAAGTAGTCGCTGTAGCCCGCGACGCGCACGAGCAGGTCTTGGTAGTGCTCCGGGCGCTTCTGCGCGTCCACGAGGGTGTCCCGGCTCACCACGTTGATCTGGATCTCGAAGCCCCCGCGTTTCAGGTACGTCTCGATCACGCCCCGCATGGCCTCCCGGCCGGCGTCGCTCTGGAGCGCGCTCTTGGAGAACTTCACGTTGTGCACCAAGCCGCCGAGCACGGCTTGGTGCGACCACTTCGTCGTGGACAGCGCGGACGCGGTGGGGCCGCGCCTCTCGCGGCCCTGGGCGGCGCCGGCTCCGTCTGCGAGCGGCCAGCCCGCGCGCCGGCCGTCGGGAGTGGCGCCCATGTCGCGGCCCATGCGCTCGTGCGTGACCCAGCAGAAGAACCCCGGCACATAGCAGTGTACCCCCACCGTATGCGACTCGGTCGTTGCGATGAGGAACTCCGCCCACTCGACCGCGAGCGCGTCCGCGGTCGAGTCGTCGTTGCCATACTTGGGCAACGTGTTTGCCACGCGCAGCCGGAGCGCCTCGTGGCCATCGAAGTCGTTCGCCAAGACCTCGTGCAATTCCGCGAGCGACATGTCGGCCGCGTCGTAGACCAACTCCTTGACCGCGAGGAGACTGTCGGCGAGGTTGGCCAAGCCGACGCATGAGTTCTCGACCCAGTTGTAGCGCGCCCCGCCGCGGTCGAAGTCCTGGCCTCGCGCGAGGCAGTCGCTGATCACGCAACTGGCGAGGGGGAAACAGCCCGTTACGCGGCGTTGCTTCCACACAGCATCGAGGCGCTCCGCGGCCGCGGCGATTTTGCCTGCCAGGTTGTCCCGGACGCGCGCTTGTAACTCATCGAACGACGCCGGCTCCGTCTGCTTGCCCTCGGCGACCGCGTTCATCTCATCGAGCAACGCCTGCGGCAAGTTGAAGTAGGGCTGGGTGACCCACATGTTCGAGGCGCCGGGCACCTTGATCTCGACGCAGGTGGAGTTCATGAAATTGTGGCAGTCCGCGTCGGCCACGCCATGGTCGCGGAGGCCGGCCGAGATGGCCGGGTCGTTGAAGAACGCCGGGTCGCCGATGCCGGTGGCGAGCATGTGCATGCAGTAGTCCATCAGCTCGCGCGGTGTGTTGTCGTGCCAGGCGACGCCGACCGTGGGGTAGACAAGGCTCGTGGCCTGCCGCGCGGCGAGCGCGAGGTAGGTCAACTCGTTCGTCACGTCGTTGCCGCTGGCGTCCACTCCGCCCACCATGATCGCGACCGCGCTGCCCGGGTAGAGGATGCGGTTCATCTGGATGAAGAGGCCGCAGATCAACTCGAACGCCTCGCGCCGGGTGATGCGGCCCGCGGCGAGGTCGGCTTCGTAGAAGCCGCACAGCGTCTGGTCCATGCGGCCCGGGGAGCAGAGCCCGTGGTCGTCGCCGAACCAAAGCGCGATCTCCATGAGTAACATGAGCTGGATCGCCTCACGGAACGTGGCTGGCGGCTCGGTGGCGACGCGCTTGCACGTGGCCGCGCGCGTGCGCCAAGCGTCGGCGTTCGCCGGGTCGGTTTCGGCCATGGCCTCGCACGCGTCGCCCACGCGCGTGCAGTACGCGGACATGCCCTCCATCGCGATGCGGCAGGCGTGGTAGAAGGTCTGCTTCTCTGGCTCGGTTGCGGCTGCGCGGCGCTCGTCGATCTCGGCGAGGATGCCGCGGAGGCCGACGCGGAAGGGCTTGACGTAGTCCGGGTGGAAGTGGCCCGCGTCGCCGCCGGGGAATGGGGGCATGGTCGCGAGGAGTTCGCTCGCCTCCTTGAGCTTGGGCCCATCCTCAGGCGTGGCCTCTCGGAACAGCGGCTTGCCCACGATCTGTTCGCCGGCCTCGACGTGGATGGGCATGTGCTTGAGGCGCTCCGCCGCGCGGCGGCCGCGCCACACGAGCCAGTCCTCGTCGTCCGTATGCGCGGCCCAACTGGCCGCGTCGATGAGCGTGCGATCGACGAGCGCCGGCTGATGGCCCTCGCGGCCGTGCTGGAGCGCGCGCGCCTTCTCGCGAAGTGCCACGACGTCATCGGGCAATTCGAGCGAGAAAGGCTCGTCGATGCCGGGGATGCGGACGAATTCGGCGGTCGGTTTCATGGGCGTGTGTGCCTTTGCTGATCTCTGCCTTCCGTCATGGAGACCCTCCCGAAGGTTGCCAAGCACGGGCGGGTTGTGTCCCAATATGGCCACGCGCGCGAAGTATAGACGCGCCCTGGGGATGTGTCAACGGCGCCCTGTGGAGTGCGGTCTGCGACCGCCTCCTCCGAAACAGATCGCTTACAGACGGGAGTCCAAGCCGGGCGCCCCTTTCGAAGGTCGCCCACCTTGGGGAGGTCGCTTGCCAGCGCCACACAATGGCCTATAATGATGCTGACGCGAGTCTTGGAGGAACACGGATTGGCATGACGGCACGACAGGCGCTTACGTTTTGGGCAATGGCGATGCTGCCTGCGGCGGCATGGGCGGGGGCTGTGACCATCGCCGCAGCCGCGCGTGTGCCGGCGCGGCCGGAGAGCCTGTATTGCCGGTACGTGAACTTTCGGCCGGGAGACAACGCGGCGGTGGGGCTCAACCCCCCGCGGTTCAGTTGGCGGTACGGGGCCAAGCGCTGGACGGGCGGCCTGCACACCTTCTCGCTCCAAATCGCGGACGCGCCCGATTTCAAGAAGCCCAAGGTCAACGTCGCCACTCCGTACAACTTCTACAATTTCCTGCCGGTGCTGGACAAAGCCAAGCGCTGGTATTGGCGCGTGGGATACGACGTGGGCACGGACAAGGCGGCCTGGTCCGAGACGCGGTCGTTCACGATTCGGCCCGATGCGGTCGAATGGGACCGGTCGGCGCTCGCCAGGCCGGGGCTGCTGCGCCGAGGCCACCCGCGGATTCTGTTCGACCGCAAGAACCTGGCGGCCATACGCGCGCTCCAGCACACGAACCCCATCTCCCGCCGGGTCGCGGCCGAACTCAAGCGCGAGGCGCAGCGCGTCATCAAGCGGGACTGGTGGCGCCGGTTCCCCAAGTCCGACAAGCAGAAGGCGTCCGCGTCGTACCTCAAGATCGCGCACGACCTCGCGCTCGTTACGTTCGTGTGGCGCGTGATCGATCCCAACAAGGCGTACGCCGGGGTGAAGCCGCGTGCGGTGATCCTGGCGTCGTACCCCAAGGGCGGCCGCGCGTCGCCGGAGGGTGCGGGCGGAGATAGCGCGGAGGACTCGACGCAGATCAACGAGTTCCTCGCGCTCATGTTCGACTGGCTCTACCCCGTGCTCACGGGCGACGAGCAGCGCACGTTCATCAAGTCGCTCGAATGGCGCGCCCAGTATTGGATCCATTCGTTCGCGTGGAAGCGCAAGGGAGTCGTCAACACCACCTCATTGTCGAACATCTGCGCGAGCCATCAGTTCGAGGGCAGCATGGACACCGCGCCCATTGGCTTGGCGCTCTACGAGCATAGCCCCATCGGCCGGGAGTGCTACGACCTGATGCTCAACTACATGATCGGCGTCACGAACGGCTTCGGGTTCGACGAAGCGTGGAACGAGGGGCCGGGGTACGGCGCGTCGAAAATGAAGTGGCTCATGAACGCCACGATCTACTACGACACCGCGCTGCCCAACGCGCACTTGGGCCGCAACCCGTACTATCGGGCCATCGGCGATTTCTTCTCGCGCGTGACGCCGGTCGGCCTGCCACACTCGCCCTGGGGCAATGGGTCCGCGAACGCGGGCTATTACACGGGCAACCGCATCGCGAACTTCCGGCGCCTCGCGTATCTGACCGGGGAGGGCCGGTTCCTGCGCAACTGGCAGGAGACCGGCGGCCGCGGGTACGCGCCCTGGCGGCTGTGGATCGAGTACGTGCTGCCCTACTACTACAAGGCACCCAAGCCTGCGCTTGAACAGGACACGGTGAAGCTCTTCCCGATCAGCGGCTGGGTCACGGCCGCGTCGTATCCCCCCAGTTCGCGCGCGGGGTTCAAGGACGGTGTGGGCATCATCTTCCAGTGCCGGCCACGGGGCGGGTACAGCCACTCCTTCCACAGCGACGGCGCGTTCCAACTCCACGCGTACGGCCAGCAACTCAACCACGGCGGAGGCAGCACGGCGAACAAGGACGCGTTCGCGTACCACTCCATGAGCCACACCACCGTGCTGATCGACGGCCTCGGCCAAGCGCAGTCGTATGCCGCGCCCCACCCCGGGTATGCGCGCGTGTGCGCGTTCCAGCGCGGCAAGGGCTACGTCTATTTTGCGGGGGACGTGACCCAGGCGTACCCGGCCAAGCCGGGCAAGTACAGCCGCTGGGGCTTCCCGCTGCACAAAGTCTACGAGCGCCGCGGCTTGCCTTACCTGCGCCGGTTCGTGCGGCACGTGCTCTTCATGCGCAACCGCTACTTTGTCATCTTCGACGATCTGCGCACGGACGAGAAGAAGCCGGCGCGGTTCACGTGGCTCTACCACGTGCTCCCCGCCAAGCCGTTCGCGATGGACGCCAAGTCGGGCACGGTGCGCTATGCCGTGGGCGATGTGCGGGTGGTGCTGAAGCACGTGGCCAACCTGGCCGGCCTCCAGTGGCAGGACCGCCGGGGCCTGGACGGCATGCGCAATCCATTCACTGGCGAGGAC
>JAJRTI010000692.1 GCA_024278415.1 Planctomycetota bacterium
ACATGGCAACCCGTGGGCGCCAGTCCCCTGCAAAGCAGGAAACGTCACCACCCGTGAACGAGTAATCATCAAGATTTTGCAGCGCCGCCCAGCATGGGCCGGTGCCCGCTACCCAGACTGGGACAAACGCGGAATGCTCCCCGCGGGACCGCGTGGGACCGTGTGGTTGACCTATCCGCGGCCCAACTGCCGCGGCCCCATTGAAGCGCCTCCCACGGTTTCATGTCATCCCTCCGTTCCCGCTATCCGCGGCCCAACTGCCGCGGCCCCATTGAAGCCTTGGTTGTTCGCCGGCTCGGTTGTTTGGTGGCAGCACCTATCCGCGGCCCAACTGCCGCGGCCCCATTGAAGCCGGGTACGTCCGTTCCGGCATCGGCTCGGCCATGCGCTATCCGCGGCCCAACTGCCGCGGCCCCATTGAAGCTTGAAATGTTGGCCCCCGGTAGCTAGGGACGCGGAACGCTATCCGCGGCCCAACTGCCGCGGCCCCATTGAAGCTCTTTTTCGAAACCTCCCCCAAGTAGCCCATTCAGTTGGCTATCCGCGGCCCAACTGCCGCGGCCCCATTGAAGCCTTCACTGTTTCCCTCCTCTTCTTCGATTAAACCCCCTATCCGCGGCCCAACTGCCGCGGCCCCATTGAAGCTACCAAGGCTATCATTGATCCCTTTGGATGCCTTCTTCTATCCGCGGCCCAACTGCCGCGGCCCCATTGAAGCTGATTGATGATCTGGGGGAGGTGGCACACCGGGAGGGGCTATCCGCAGCCTCAGCCGTCGCCATTGCATCCCGACCACTTGGGCGTATGATCGAAGCCCAGCCTCGCTTCGCTCCGACCCCTTGGTCGACGTGTGACAGGAATCGGTGGTCGGCGTCCTCGGAGCACGCAGGGGTGGAGTAGCCATGGCATCGAAGATCTACGAGATCACCACGCTGACGGCCATCTGGACCGGCGACATCGACGGCAAGCCTGACAGGCTCATCACGACCGGCCTGCTCGGCTCGGTCCGCTGGTGGTTCGAGGTGGTGGTGCGAGGCCTTGGAGGCTCGGCCTGCAACCCGTCGGGGAGGTCCAAAACCTGCCAAGATTACAACCACTGTGTCGTCTGCGAGCTGTTCGGCTGCACCGGCTGGGCGCGCAAGTTCCGCTTCGACGTGCTCGACAGGGAAGGGCGCCCCCCACAAAGGCAGATCACGGGGGGCGCGACGTTCCAGCTTCGATTCACCCCGCTACGCCCGATTCGCGGCGAGGAATGGGCATTGCTCGATCTTACACTTCGCCTCATCGCGGACTACGGCGCGCTTGGCGGCAAGACGGTGTACAAGCCTACAGAGCAGGACGACCGAAAGGACGAGGTGCACCACCGGGATTTCGGCCTCGTCCGGATCGCATCGTCCCCGGGGGACGTGAACGTTACGTCCAGAGGCAACTTGGAGGGCTACGTCGGAGGTGACCGCTGGGCGAAGCTCGGGCACAACGGGGTCGCTTGGGCATCTCTGGAGAGCTTCTGGTGCGTCCAAGGGAGGACGTTGGCTCGACAGGACACGGATTCGAGTTCCTTCAACCGTGTCCTTGGCAGGAAGGAAGACAAGAGCGTCAAGGCGGGGAGGGGACGAAAAGTCACACGCTGGTGCGATCTGTTGGATGAACAAAACGACCCTGTTGCCAGATGGCTTGCTGGGGGACGTGGCGAGAGCAAGAAGGTGTTCAGCTTCAAGAAGCGAGCGCGGACCTTCGGGTTCGTGAATCCATGCACCATGAGCCACAAAGACATGTTCGAGCGGCTGAAGAGGGTGTGGCCGGACATGGAAAGCCAGGACTACGTGGAGGGCGCCGCCGTTCTCGCCAAACTGCTGCAAGCTACGGAGGTGTCATGATGGCCTACGAGCACTACGCGGACTTGGCGAGCATGACGCCCAAGCTGCACGATGGTTTGTCACGGATTCGCTCAGCAGATCATTGCACCGTCGTTTTCGCCGAGGCGGAGCTTCGCCGTAAAAAAGCGAGGGCGCGAGGGGACCAGGTACAAGAACGAGAGCAGCAGCGGGTGCGGGATGACGCGCGGGCGCTTTACATCAAGGGGCCCAACGCTAGGGACGGCCAGACTCGGCCCATTGCGGACCTCGATCTTCCGACCGGGCTCGAGCTCCACAAGGCACCTCCAGTCGTCTCAAAACGGTGGGTGCACCTTGAAGTCCACTTCACGCTCTCGGCGCCTTGCTACTCCAAGGACGACCATCCTTTCCACGTTCTCGACAACCCGGTGCGCAAGGATCGGGTCTTCGGCGTGCCTTTCGTAGCGGCGGCGAGCTGGAAGGGGCTCTTGCGCTGGGCCTGCCGGATGGAAGCGGGGCTGCTTGAACACCTGGAGAAGCACGGAGGCCGCATGCGGGGCTGGCACGAGCCCGACTGGATCGTCCACCTTTTCGGCAACGAACGGGGCGAAGGCGAAGAGTTCTCCCGGAGCGCGCTCCAGTTCTTCCCCACCTGGTTCGACCGCATCGGTTTCGAGGTCATCAATCCGCACAGCCGCGAGACGAAGGCCGGAACGCAGCCGATCGTCTACGAGGTCGTGCCGGCCGGCACCCAGGGTCGGCTCAGGCTGCTCTACACACCGGCCCCGGGACGTGATGGTCCGCCCGGGACGATGCCCAAGTTTATCCGGGCCATCGAGAATCTCCTCACCGTCTACGGGTTCTCCGCCAAGCGAACGGCGGGTTGGGGCCTCGCGGAGATCCGGCAATGCACGCTGTCGTTTCTACCGAAAGGGCGTTTTGAGCAATGGGCCGGTGGCCACGATGTCGGGGAGTACAGACCGCCCGTGGAAGCCGTGGCGAAGCTTCTTGATGAGGATGGTCGGCCAATCCCTATCTTGCTGGGTGAAGAAGGACAGGTGATCAGCAGAACCCAGTTCCGCAAGCTTGGAGCTGCGAAACCGTGCACCAAGCAAGAGTTGGATGCTCTCAGGACCTGGCACGAGGCACACGGCCAAGAGCACCAGCGGCGCTTGAAGGGCAGAGTGGGAGAAGAGGTTGCTCGTGTTGTCAAACGTGAGTTCTCGTCGCTCAAACAGCTTTGTGCGGTTTTCGAGAGGGGGGCGGAGTGATGTCGCACGCCGACGCGCTGTCCCCACTCGAACGCCATCGGGCCCTGCTTCTCGCCTGCGAGGCCATCGGCTGGCTGCACATGGCGGGCAAGGCGCACCCGGACTTCCTGCGCCAGCACGGGGGGCAGAAGGTCCACTACGAGCCGAACAAGTGGGCGATCGCGTTGGTGCCCGACTGGGACTCGACGCTCACATGGATCTCTAGTATCGGCTCGGTCACCTGGCCGGGTTCGCTGTCGGCCTTCCTCCACCAGTTCGACCGAGCCGGGGCGAAGAATGTCTTGGGCCTCTTGCAAGCCGCCCACGCCATGGCCTCGGGCATCGAGAAGAACCACCCCAAGAACACGGTGAAGTACCTGGGTCAGGACACGCCCCACATGTGGCTGACCACCGCCTTCGGTCACCCGGTGCGCAACCTGCTCGAGGACCCACCGGAGGTGCTGGAAGAGGGCGGCTGGGACAGGCTGCTTCAGCAAATCAGTGGACTTCTGAATCGACTACAGGCCCTTGCCACGCGCCCCGAGGCGTCCTGGCACGACTGGCAGGCCTGGCGCGAGGCTGCCATCGGTCCCCACGGCTGGCTCCGCCGGGCCTTCTCCCAGACCCTCGCCGAGACACGCATACCCAACAACGACGTGACCCTGTGGGACCAGTCCTACGTGGCCGCCGCGCTGTTCAAGAGCGCGGTCGCGGGCGCGCTACTCGACGGGGTCGACCTCTCACAGAAGGACAACCTCAAACAGACCACCCGCTGGCGCGTCCTCACGGTCGGCCTGGGGGCAGCGCACTACGAGGCCCGGGCCGTGCGGATCGGCGACTGGACCGGCGCGCGGCAGGAGATCGATCGGTTCTTCGACGCAGTGTCCGAGCTCGTCGAGGTCGAGCTGGGCGTCGGTTCCCTGCTCTACCGCGACAATGAGCTGCTGGCCTTCAGCTTCCCGGGGCCGCCCGTCGGCGAGGACGAGCCGGAGGAGGACATCCACGACCTGCGGCGCAGCATCCAGGTTCGCGTTGATGGCTTGGCTCTAGCGAAGGCACTGGACACTCCTCCCGTGGTGCGGCTGTCCGGGTCGACCCGTTCGATGATCCGCATGGCCGGGGAGGTCGAGAACGCTCGAAGGACGCTCCGGGTGCCGCTGCACCGTTCGTGGCGGCTCCCGGAGAACACGAACGTGGAGGGCGGCCACACCTGCCCGGTCTGCGGCCTCCGGCCCAACGGCAGCTTCGGGTCGGTGCGTGAAAAGAAGGGAAAGCCCTGCGAGCCCTGCCGAGCGCGCCGCCGCGGGCGGCTCCAAGCCTGGCTGGAGGGTCAGGTCGAGGGCGACAGCATCTGGATCTCGGAGGTCGCCGACGGCAACGACCGCGTGGCGCTGCTGACGTTGAGCCTGGACATCAGCGGGTGGCTGAACGGCGAGCACGTCGATTCGCTACGCGCGCAGTCCGTGGCCAAGCTGCTGAATGCGAACCCGGGGCTACGCGCGTACCTGGCCGGGGACCCGGACGTGCCGCCAGGGGACGCGCTGAGGAACGCCATTGCCGGCTACCTGAGCAGCCTCCGACAGGTCGCCCCGGACAAGCTCAGTGATCCCTTGCTTGCCAGCCTCAACGAGGGATTCCGGCATGAGCGCGACCTGGCTACCTTCTTCGACAAGATGGTCCAGGACCGCGCCGACGCGCCGTCGTGGACCGATCTCGAAGATCACGACGCCCGTCGTGCGGAGTGGCTCGCCCATCAGCTCCTGCGCAAGAACGCCTCACCCGGCCGTGTGCGTCGCTTCTGGGAGACCACCGAGACCTTCTTCAGCGAGCTCTTGGCCCAGCTCCGCGAGATCACCAGCCGGGCCGCCAACCGCTGGCGCGTGCGGAGGCTCGTGGTCGCCGCGAAGGACGGAAGCTGGAGGGACAACGAGACCTACGGCGGCCGCTGGGGCGCAGGGGGCGATGCGGCCCCCTTGGAGCTGCTCTATCGGCAGAGCGAAGGGCGGTTCATTACGATCTGCAACCTCGCGCGCATACTTAGCTCCGCGGACGGCCCGGGCGCGCTGCGCGGCAAGGCACTCGACCTGAAGGACGACGATGGCACGCGTCACGCGCTCACCGCCGACCAGGTCGTCGAAGCACCGGCTCCGCTCGGCACGTACCATCCCCTCATCGTCCTGGATCGCAGCCCGGCGCGTTTTCGGCTGCTCGTTCCCCTCGAGGCAGTGGATGCCTGCGTCCAGGCCGTGGTGGAGAAGTGGGAGGCTGAGATGGTCCGCGTGTGGGATCGTCTGCCCCTGCGGGTGGGCATCGTGGCCTTTGACCGCAAGCTCCCCTATCAGGGGGTCGTGGAAGCAGCGCGCAACGTGGAGGACGACCTGGCCCGTTCCGGGCGGGAGACGTGGCGGGTCTGCGGCGTGTGCACGCTCGATGGTGTGACCGCGCTGTCGGTCGTCCGCCCGGACGGAGAGGATCAGCTCGTCACGGTCCCCGTGGCACTGCGGGATGGCCGAGCGGATGTCTTCTACCCTTACTGCGCTGTGGATGACCACGAGATGCGCATGCCTCACGACTTCGCCGCGCCTCGAAAGGACCCAACACGCCACAAGGCGCAGCAAGTCTACCGTTGGATGCCCGAGCTGCGGCCGGGGGACGGCATCCGCGTGGCGCCCTCTCGGGTCGCCCGCGTGTTCCTCCACGGCACTGCCCGCCGGTTCGATCCCGTGCAGGTACGGTACCTGGACGACTGGCGAACGACGCGGGAGACCTGGCGACTGGTCCGGGAAGTTGCGCCCAGCCTGACCGCCGCCCGCGCGTTGGAGGCGATCCTGACGGAGAAGCAGCAGGCGTGGGCATTCCCGGCAGCCGCCGACAACGACACCTGGCTCGACTTCCTGCGTGCGAGCCTGGTGAACCTGTGGTCGGTGCGCGGCGCTCTCCTCGACACCCTCGTGGACGCCGCTCGGCGCGGGATCCTTCAAGAAACCCTGGCCTGGCACCTACACGTGTTGAAGCAGGA
>JAJRTI010000044.1 GCA_024278415.1 Planctomycetota bacterium
ACAATGGGACAGGCCATCCTCCTGCAGGCGGCAAGCTGAAGGAGGCGGCGCAGCGCCCGACTTTCTGTCCTCGGACCTGCTGGGCGCTCGGGCCCCGAAACTTCGGGATTACCCTCTCCGCCCAACAGGCGCGGCACATCACCGGCTGTCGTGCCAACACGGTCAACGAGGGTCTCGGCCGACGGGGACCGGGTCTCGTGGCGCACGAGCGGTCAGCCACGCAGACCTTAGCACGGGATACTCACCGCGGTCGTTGGGGTCCGCATCGAAACGAAGTCGCAGAGCACGGGGCCCGATGGCATCGCTGATTGCCGAGACCGCCGCTCCATTCGGGACATTGGGCCAGATGTCTTCCCCCGTCTCGGCATCGACCACGTTCGCTGATAGCTGAGCACCTTCGGGAACGTCGGCTTCCCAATGAACGCGGTTCCACCTTCCTCCCTTCGGAGGTTGCCACGGATCGGACGTGAGCGTAACGGTGGGCGACTCGATCACGCTCAGGTCGTCGAGCCAGGCCGTTCCACTGGCGTAGTGCATTCTGAAGAAGACGATCGCCTCATCAGCCCCCTCCGGCACTTCGAAGTCGATCTCCCGCTGCATCCACCCCTGCGTGCCAAAGAGCCGGCGTGCGTGCCGCTGCTTCTTGGCGCACAAGGTGAGCACTTCCACCCCCCTGCCGCATACAACGTCCTGTGTCTTCACGAAGCACCGCAGTCGATAGCGGCCAGGGCGAAGGGGCGCGCGGTACGATACGTGTGCCGGCCGCCGCCAGGATCCGGCGCCGTTATCGAGCCTGAGGGAGCGTTGGCCACTGCGCTTCACGCTGCTATCGGCAGTAGGCTGCGCGTAGTAGCCCTTCCAACCCGCCAGCGATTCCTCGAAGCCTCCGTTCTGCACGAAGTTGGCCGGAGGCTTGGCCGGCCATCGCTTGACGCCGACGAGCAAGTTGGGGGAGCGAGTTTCGCGACTGGCGGACATCGTCGCGACTGGCGCTTGCGCAAGTCGGCCGAGCGCGGCGAGGTAGCGATCCGCGTAGAGCACCTTGAGCCGCCAGACGCTCCTCGCCTTCTCCTGCCCAGCACGATTCGGGAGCAAACTGTTGGCACAGAACAGCCAGAAGCCGTCCGCCTTTCGCGAGAGACGCAGGCCCTGTGTGCACAGGCCTTCAGGCGCCCACCGCGACAGCATCAGGCCGCCGACGTAGCGCACGTTCGGGCTGATGGCCTTCAGTTCGACCGCGCGGCGGCGGACCTCCTGCGTGAACCCGACGCCGTATGAGATTTCGTCGAACACAACAGTCGGTGCGACGGATGCGAACCCGCGCACCAATCCCCTCGAATGGTAGTTGTCGAAAAAGTTCACCAACCCCAGAGCCGCGCCGGGGCGGCGTGCCCTGACACCTTCGGCCAGTGCCGCCGCGCGCTTCGCCACCCGCGTTTCGAGATGAGCGAAGTAGCTCTCCAACGCTCTTCGCTTCTTCAACCATCCGTACCGTTTGTCCCTTGCGATGTCCTCCCACTTCTGTGCCGTGGCGAAGGAGCCGAAGCACTCATCGCAGTAGCACTCGTTGAATGGCTTGCCGCCGTAACCCGGGTAAACTGCGCCAGCGCCGTAGGTTTCCGTATCGACCACGACTCCCGCCACGCCCGATACCTCAGCCATCACCTCCGCCTGTCGCTGCCACAGACGCCACAGGAGTGGCTCCAGCGGACAGGGCACGCCGCCCTCCTGTCCGTTGGCGAGAACGACTTGCCGAAACGGCTTGCCCTTGAAGAACGCCACCTCATCCCGGTCGTACGATTCCACGCACCCCCACAGCCCCATGCCATGCTTCTCCGCCAGCTTCGCCCACCGGACGAACGCGCCGAACTTCTTCGGCCGCAGCACGATCGAATCGCTCACGCGGCCGTCGCCGGCCGCGCGGTAGAGGCCGTTGAACCGGTAGATCAGCGTGTTCAGCCCGGCCGTGGCCAGGCGCTCAGCCGCCCGCTCTGTCGGCGCCCATGACAGATACCCTCCGCGAATCGGTTGCGGGTCCGCGGCGCTGGCGATGAGCAGCGGGATGCTGAAGTTGATGACGAACTGGATCACGACTGACCTCACAAGGCGGGCTTCGCCCGCAACCCAATTGGGCTTTCTGATTCCGTTGCCCGTCTTTTTCGGTTTCCTGCTGGGGCAACGGAATTGGACGGCAACGGAATACGGATTCCCTGCCATAACCCGTTGTCTGGGCAGCAACCTATTCGGACCGTGCCCAACAACTTCTTGTCATCTGTCGCGGTTCCTCACGGATAAGGCACTACGCTTTCTCGCAGACTCCGCGGCGAGAAAGGGGCGGCTGCGCCGCAGTTCGTGCTCGTCGTCGTCCTCGACGCCTCCGCAGGGCATGCCCCTGCGGAGCGACGATTGGGAGCCAGGTTGTCGATCCTCAAGCCGTTCTCCCCCCCTTGCCCTTCCGCTCGGCATGCCGAGCGGAAGGGCAAGGGGGGGGAAACCGATCCGGTACTCCCGTCTGGCTTCCAATCGTGGCTCCGCACGGACATGCCGTGCGGAGGCCTAGGCAAAACGTGAATTTGTTTTACCTTTGCGGGCGTAGGAGTTCCGCATCGACAACATGTTGTCATTCCGGCCGC
>JAJRTI010000693.1 GCA_024278415.1 Planctomycetota bacterium
AAGTGTCCAAGCCTGGATGTGCGAAGGTGTTCCGCTCCAGCTTTTGTTTTTTTCGACGTTCCTCACGGAGAAGGCGTCAACAGCCGCATCGCCGCACCTTCACCGCGCCTCGCTTGATCCGATCGGCCTCCGTGCATAGAATCCATCGCTTCCCCCATGACGGGAAGTCCCAATTGCACAAGGAGCAACCACCATGGCTCGAACGGTCGAGAAGTCGTGGAAAATCTGGCGCGAGGCGCAGCAGCTCATTGGCGCCGGCACGGGCACGCTGTCCAAGCGGCCTATGTACGACGGCGACGAGCCGGGCTGCATCGTGCGCGGCAAGGGCTGCCGCGTGTGGGATGCGGACGGCAACGAATACATCGACTTCCGCAACTCCCTGGGCCCTATCACCCTCGGCTATTGCTACCCCGCGGTCGACGAAGCGATTCGCGCCCAACTCGACCAGGGCATCATCTTCGGCCATCCCCACCCGATCGAAGTCGAGCTGGCGAAGCAGCTCGTCGCGGTGATCCCCTGCGCGGAGAAGGTGCGGTTCCTCAAGACCGGCGGCGAGGCCATGGCCGCGTGCATCCGCCTAGCCCGCGCATTCACCGGCCGGCCGCGCATCGTCTCTTGCGGCTACCACGGCTGGATCAACCGCATCGGCGGCATGGAGGTCGGCATCGTGCCCGCGGTCGCCGAGTACATGACGAGCCTGCCGTACGGCGACATCGACGCGTACACGGACTACCTCGACAAGCACGCGGCCGAGACCGCGGCGGTGACCGTGGCCGCGTCGTACGCGCACATCGGCCCAGACGACGACTTCCTGCCCAAGCTGCGCGCGCTGACGAAGGAGCGCGGCGTGCTGCTCGTGTACGACGAGATCGTGACCGGCTTCCGTGTGCGCATCGGCGGCATGCAGGAGTACACCGGCGCGGTGCCGGACCTGGCGACGTTCGCCAAGGGCCTGGCCAACGGCATGCCGCTGAGCGTGTACTGCGGCCGCGCGGACATCATGGACACGTGCGAGAAGGCCGGCGTGTCGTCCACGTACAGCGGCGACACGCTCGCGCTCGCGGCGTCGCTCGCCACGGTGAAGGAGTATCGCGAGCAGGGCGTGGTCGAGCACATTTGGGCGCGCGGGCGGGAACTCATCGACGGGATGAACGAAGCGTTCCAACGCCACGGCGTGTCCATGCAGGTCACCGGCTGCCCGGCCTGCCCGTCCATCGGCGTGCAGGCGCAGGATCCGCTCGCGCGGGGCAACACGCACGAAGCCTTCTGGCGCGCGGCGTACCGCAACGGCGTGAGCCTCTACAGCGTCTCCTACTGCAACTTCAGCCACTCCGCGGCCGACATCGCCGAAGCGGTCGAGCGGCTCGGCCGAGCAGCGGGGGAGATGGTTAATGGTTGATGGTTCATGGTTAATGGCGGAGGCCGGTCGTGAGCATTAGGCGAGTGGAGGACATGCCCGCCTACAGGGCGCTGTTTGCGTTGGCTGTTCGCGTCGAGAAGGTCACGCGGAACTTCGGGCCCGATTTCCGGTGGCTTCGGGAGCAATTGCTTCGGTCGTCTGAATCGGCCTGTGCCAACATGACGGAGGGGTTCTATTCGCAGTGCACCACCGAGTATCGGCAGTGCTTGTTCAGGTCACGGCGTGAGGCGCGAGAGACGGTCACACACCTACAATACGCGGTCGCGGTCAAGCAGCTTGCCCATGAAGTGGGACAAGCCATCGCGGCTAAGTACGACGACGCACTGGAGCAACTCGCGAAGCTGATCGCCAGCATCGAGAGCAAGCTGAGGCGAGCCGGCAAGTCCAAGCCGGACAGCGTAAGCGAAGACGAAGCGCCCTACCAAATCGCCGGTGTACAGTTGGGCGACGACGACACCGACATCCCTTCCGCCCATCAACCATAAACCATCAGCCATTAACCATCTCCACGCGTGTCTCTCGTCTCCTGCCAAAACCTCTCGAAAGCCTACGCCGAGGAGGTCATCCTCGACGAGGTGACACTCCAGATCTATGCGGGCGAGAAGGTGGGCTTTGTGGGCGCAAACGGCGCGGGTAAGACCACGCTCATGCGCATCCTCATGGACCAGATCCCGGCCGATTCGGGAACCGTGGGCAAGGCCAAGGCCGCGCGGCTCGCCTACCTGCCGCAGGAAGCGCAGTTGCAGTCCGGGCTCACGCTCATGGAGGAGGCCCAAGACGCAGTCGAACACCTGCTGTCCATGGAGGACGCGATCCAGGCCGTCCACGACCAGATGGCTGAGACGGACGACGAGGATGAACTCCAGGCGATCGCACACCACCTCGACGATCTGCACGAGGAGTTCCAGCGTTCGGGTGGGTACGACTACGAGCGCCGCATCGAAGTCGTGCTCCACGGCGTAGGCTTCACCAGCGAGCAGTACGGCATGCGCGTGGAGCACATGAGCGGAGGCCAGAAGAGCCGGGCCGCGCTCGCGAAGCTGCTGTTGGAGTCGCCGGACCTCATGCTGCTCGACGAGCCTACGAACCACCTGGACATCTACGGCGTCGAATGGCTCGAATCCTACCTGGCCGAGAGCGACGCCGCGGCGCTGATCGTGTCGCACGACCGCTACTTCCTCGACAAGGTCGCCACGCGCATCGTCGAACTGGAGCGCGGGCGGATCACGAGCTACCGGGGCAATTACTCCCAGTTCGTACGCGTGAAAGCCGAACGGCTTGAACGGCAGCGCAAGGAGTACGAGGCGCAACAGGCAGAGATTGCGAAGCAAGAGGAATACATCCGGCGTTACCATTACGGCCAGCGCGCCCGTGAGGCTCGCGGCCGGCAGAAGAAGCTTGAGCGCGTGGAGCGCGTCGAGAAGCCAGCCGAGCAGAAGGGCATCCGGCTCAACATCACGCCCAAGCGCCGAGCGGGCGACCTCGTCGTGCGCGCGGAGGGGCTGGGCAAACGCTTCGGCGCGCTGAAGCTCTTCGACGGGCTCGACCTGGAGATCCAACGCGGGGAACGCGTCGGCATCATCGGCCCCAACGGCGCCGGCAAGACCACCCTGCTGCGCGTGCTGCTCGGCCAAGAGCCGGCGAGCGAGGGCGCGGTCGAACTGGGCGCCAACGTGGACGTGGGCTACTACGAGCAGGATCTTGCCGGCCTCAGCATGTCCCGGTCGGTGATCGATGAAGTGTGGAGCATCGACAAGCAGGCGACGTTCGAGGAGCTGCGCCGCTTGCTCGCCGCGTTCCTATTCACAGACGACGAGGTGGACCGGCCCGTCGGCTCGCTCAGCGGCGGCGAGCAGTGCCGCGTCGCGCTCGCGAAGCTCATGTGGCAGCGGCCGAATCTGCTCGTGCTCGACGAGCCGACGAACCACCTCGACATCCTCGCCCGCGCGGCGCTCGAAGATGCGTTCCGCGCGTACGAAGGCACCATCGTCATGGTCACGCACGACCGCTACTTGCTGAACCAAGTCGCGCAGAAAGTGCTCTGGATCGAGGACGGCGAGGCCAAGCTCTACCACGGCGACTATGACTTCGTGCAGTGGACGCGCCGCCGGGCGAAGGGAGATGCCGCGGCGGTCGAGGTCGAGCAGGGGCGGAGCAAGCGAGACGCATATCGCGAACGCAAGCGGGCGGAGCGCCGCGCCAAGAGCCCGTACGCGAAGATGAAGTTCAGCCAACTCGAGGCCGCCATCGTGGACCTGGAGGAGAAGATCGCTTCGCTTGAAACAAGCCTGGCCGATCCCGCCGTGTACACCAATGGCGAGAAGCTCAAGCAAGTGCAGGCGGAGTACGAGGCGGCCAAGGCGGAGCTGCCGGCGCTGAACGAAGAGTGGGAGCGCCGGCTGGAAGGGATGGGGTAGCGAGGCAAGCTGGGTGGGGGGGGCTGGCCGGCCTTGCAACGCCCACCCGGCGTCTGGACGGGAGTCGCCCCACAAGGTTTGCTGAGCCTGCGGCACTGGCCGCTCAGATCAGCAGACATCCGTGGCAAAACCTCTGTTGTTGTACCGGCTTGACGAACGCAGGCGCGCGGGTATAGTGAGGCCGTCTCACGGCCTCTGTCGAATCGTGCCCATGACTTCCTCGCCCCCAACCGCCAAGCGCGAACGCGTCGCCATCGTGCTGGCGCTGCTGGCCGCCGCGGTGTTGCGCTTCCAGGCGCTAGACCTCATGGAGTTCAAGGGCGACGAGGCCGCGGCGTGCCTGATGGCGGAGGGCGTGGCCGAGGGCAAGTGGCTGCCGCAATCGGGGTTGGGATCGGGCGTGGGTGTGCGCAATCTGCCGGCGTTCGTCTATGTGATGGCCGCACCGTCGTTGCTCACGCTCGATCCGATCTGGCTGGCCGCGTTCATTGGCTTGCTGAACGTCGCCGCGGTCGCGGTCTGCTGGCGGATTGGCCGGGACTTCTTCAGCCGAAGCACCGGCATCGTCGCCGCTTGGCTGTTTGCGGTCGCGCCGTGGGCCGTGCTCTACTCGCGCAAGATCTGGGCGCAGAGCACGCTGCCGCTCGTCTCGGCCGCGCTCCTTTACGCGCTGCTTCAAGTCCTGGTGCGCGGCAACAGACGCTACACGTTCCTCGTCGTCTTCCTCGCGCTGCTCGCTCCACAACTCCACTTTGCCGGCGGCTGTGCGACGTTGATGGCGCTGCTGCTCCTCGTTCTATTCAGGCCGAAGCTGAGCGGCCGCGGCGCGGCGTGTGGCGTACTCGCCGCGGCCATCGTGGCCGCGCCCTATCTGTGGCTCCAGGTGCGCACGGGCTTCGAGGACGTGCGCGGGGCCACGCGCGTCGCGAGCGGAGGTTCGGCCCAGCGCAACCGCACGGCGCGCACGGCCGCGGCCGGGAAGCTCCTCCTCGACATCAGCGGCATGGGCGACTTGCGTTACGTGCTCGGCGACTCCGCGGCGGCGTTCGAGGCCGAGACCCGAGTCCCTCTCGACGCGCATTGGCTGTGGCTCGCGCTGCTGGTGGGCGGGCTCGTGGAGGGTGTGGCCTGCGCGGCGCGGCGCCATCGCGCCGCCGCGATCGTGCTCGCGTGGTTCGCGGCGCCCATGGTCGTCTATGGGCTCGCCGGCCTGCGCACGTGGCCGCACTACCTCGTCGTCGCGTTCCCGGCGCCGTTCCTCATCATGGCGTGGAGCCTGCGCGGGCCGCGGTGGTGGCGCCGGGCGGCGCTCTCCGGCGCGTGCGTCGCCATGCTGGCGGGCGTGGCATTCAACGCCGGGCTGCTGAGCTTCGTGGAGGAGCACGGTGGGACGCAGGGCGACTACGGCGTGGCCTACTGCCACAAGCGAGCGGCCGCGCAGTATCTCATGCAGAGGACCTCCCTCAAGCGCCTCTACGCGTCGCACGACACGCGCGGCAAGACCGCGGTGCGCGCCGAGTATCGCCGGCTGCTCACCCTTTACGACGCGCCCCCATCCAGCCGGTCCCCCGGCCCTCTCGTGCGCGCGGTCATCGTGGAGCCCGGCCGCGACCCACTCGACGCCGGCGAACTCCGCATGCTGGAGGGCAAGACGAGGCGAGACTTCGGCCCAGTCCGCGTGTACACGTGGTCGAAGTAACGGGCGAGACGGAGTCGGTGGGGCTGTGCTTGGAGACCCGCGTCGTCCGATTGGCCAAACGCACTCCCACAACGCCACAGGGGGGTGCACGATTCGATATTGCCTAGGCGAGCGGGGACTTGCATTCGATGTCCGAATGCCTATACAATAATTCCACTCGAACGACCTCAGAGGAGAAGATCAATGAGTGTCCGCACGAGGAGATGCATCGCGTTCGTGTTCGCGCAGGCGCTGTTTCTTGCGCCGGCTTACGCTGCCGGCGCGGCGCGCTGCGAAGCGCCTGTGCTGAAGTATCTGGCGGCCGCGCAAATGCGCGCCCAACTGGCCGGCCAGCCGCGCACGACCGAGCAAGAGTTCGTCGCGGCCCGAGACCAGATGCTCGGCCGTGTGGACGCGGCCATTGCGCGGGTGCAGCAATCAAAGTTCACCGACCAGGTGCTGCGCGCACGGGCGCTGAAGCAACTGCGCAGGGCGAGCAAAGACGTGCAGCGCCGCGCCGGCAATTACGTGAAGAAGCTGTCCGACGCGGCCGTGGCGCAGGCCCTGGCAGTTGTGCGCGAGCATGGGCGTTATCGCCGCTGCCTGGCGCAGCACAAGAACGGCCGCGCAGCTTTGCAGGCTTGCGTAGCGATTGATTTGCGCACGAAACTCGCTGCGGCCGAGCAGCGCGTGGCTTCCGCGAGCCGGGCGACGATGCTTGCCGATTTGCAGCAAGCCCGCACGCGGCTGACCGCGCTGACGTACGATGGCGGGGACTACGACGAGTACTTCGAGTTCTCGTGGTACGTCTTCACGTCGGACGATGCGCTGATGTGGGCGCTGTGGCCGCCCCTGCTCGTGGCCGACGTGCTGCTGTCGCCGATCGTCTTCGCGTACAAGATGGCCCATTGGCTCTTCCTCGACTGAGCGGTGTTGGACGAACGTCTGGCGCCGGCTTCTGACGAGAGCCACGAGCGCGTCCCGCTCCACCGAGCAGGCGCGCTCGTTTCGCGTTCGCTTCTCGCAGCCGCTGGCGCTCAGTACAACCATTCCTCAAGTTCGTTTAGGCTTTGCCACCCAAGCCATTCCAAAGGCGTCTGTCTGGCCGTGATGACGGAATGCTGGAATGGCGGAATAATGGAATGCGCTGCCTCGCCCGGCCGCCATTCCATCATTCCATTCTTCCAATCTTCCCGCCAGGCTTGGCAGTGCCCAGGGACACTTGCGATCCCTGCACGGATCTGCGGAATGTCGCACTGAGCACATGGGGCCACACCCGTGAGACTCGCCTCTACCTCTCCTCGCCATTCGGCCGCCGCGGCGGCCGTGTTCTACGCGGTGCTGGCCGTGGTGTGCACCTTCCCGCAGGCTGTGCTGGTGCACGACGGGCTGCCGCTCGACCCGGCGGACGGGCAGCCGTACGAAGATCCCTACCTGAACGCGTGGATACTCGGCTGGGGCGCGAGGGCGGCCATCACCCAACCCCTCCAAATCTTCGACGCGAACGCGTTCTACCCGCGGGCCAACACGCTCGCGTATTCGGACCACATGCTGGGGTATCTGCCGCTGACGATCCCGCTGTTCTGGCTCACCGGCAACGCGATCCTCCTGCACAACGTGGTCTTGTTGGTCTCGTTTGCGGCCTCTGGGTTTGGCGCGTTCCTGTTGGTGCGGCAACTCGTGGGCGCGAGCGGGCCGGCGCTCATCGCTGGCATTGTCTATGCCTTCTGCCCGTTCCGTTTTGCGGAATACGGCCACGTGCAGGTGCTGTCCACGCAGTGGATGCCGCCTGCGCTGTGGTGCATGCACCGCTGGCGGGCGCGGCTTCGGCCCGGCCATCTCATGCCGTGGCGGCCGTACGCCGGCTTCATCGTGTTCGGCGGCATGCAGTCCCTGTGCTCCACCTACTTCTCGATCTACTTCCCCCTGTTTGTTGGCTGTTTTGCGGCCGTGGCATTCGTGCTGCGCCGCGAGCGCGGGCGGCTGCGCAAGGCTACGTGGACGCTTCTTGCGCCAGTCATTTGGACCACGCTCGTGCTGCCGACGCTGCTGCCGTACGTGCGGCTGCGGCAGCAGATGGGCTTCAAGCGCGACCTGTATCATAACGTGAAGTACTCGGCCGCGCCGGGGAGTTTTTTTTCAACGCCATTGCTGAACCGGCTGTATGGCGCCACGGGCCTCATGCCGCCGCGCGCGGAAGCGGCGGGGTTCATGGGGTTCGTGACGATGGGTCTTATGGCCGGCGCGGTGGTGTGGCTCGTGCGGGGCCGGCCTAAAGCGGCCGGCCCTGACGCGGCGGGATGGGGGCCGCGGCGCGCCGGGGAGCGCGAGTGGGCGTGGGTCTACCTGGCGGCGGGCGCGCTCATGGCCGTGCTGGCGATGGGGCCGCGCATTCGCTGGGGCGGGCAGGCGATCTGCCCAGGCCCGTACATGCTGCTCTACAAGTACGTGCCGGGCTTCGATGGCCTGCGCGCGCCGGGCCGGCTGCTCATGCTGGTGATGTTGTGTGCCTCCGTGGTGGCCGGCGTTGGGCAGCATCGGCTGTGCCTGGCCGCTGGCCGCGGGCGGCGGCGGTGGCGGTGGCTTGCGCTGTGGGCGCCCCTAGCGGTGCTGCTTGTGGAGTTCGCGGCGTTCCCGATTCCGCTGACACAAGTGGCCGTGGGCGACCGCATCCCGCCGGTCTACAAGTGGCTCGCCGAGCAGCCGCCGGGGTTGCGCATCGTCGAGGCGCCGCTCGACCTAGGCATCGAGGACATGCGCCGCATGTACTACTCGACTTACCATTGGGATAGGATCGTCAACGGCAAGAGCGGGTTCCGGCCGCCCGAATGCACGGCCGCGTTCCTCAGCTACGCGGGCCCGACGCGCCTGCTCGCGTCGCTCATGGCCCAGATGGACATCGACTACGTGATCGTGAACGAGGACATGATGCCGGGCATCACCAAGATGTACGCGCAGGAGCCGTGGTGCAAGCGGGTGCGGGTGTTCGGCCCGGTCACCGTCTTCCGCTTCCACGGCGAGCGTGTGGGCCGGCCGCGGCTGAAGGTGCGCGCAGAGGACTTGGCGCCGGTCCCATCGTCGGCGTGGCGCGCCAGTGCGAACGTGAACCCGGAGTTGGCCGCGCTCGTGCAGGACGGGTCCCCCGAGACGGTGTGGCAGACCGGCGAGAACCAGCAGGGAGGCATGCAGTTCACCATGACGCTCGACCGGCCGCGGCCGGTGCGGCTGATCCGCGTGGGCTTCGGCCTCCACGGCGACGAAGTGCCCTGGGCCATGTCCCTGTCCGCGAGCCCCGATGGCAAGACGTGGCGCACGGTCTACGGCCCCGACAGTTTCCGCGACATGCTCGCCTGGCTCTACTGGTCGGCCCTGGAGAACCCGCGCAACCCGGAGCTGGACCTCCCGCTTCCGCCAGGGTCGTGGCGCGCGATCCGGATGGAGTTGCTCGGTGGGGGGTACGCCGGCTGGGTCATGGCGGAGGTGGAGCTGTTCGAGACGCCGTGAGGGCGGAGTGAAGGAATGATGGAATGATGGAATGATGGAAGGCGCGGTCTTGTCCGAGAGCCACTCCATCATTCCACTCTTCCAATCTTCCCGCCAAGCCCACCAAACGTGCGATCCGTGCACGGATTTGTGCACTGTCGCCATGAGCCGTACCCGCCCCGCGCCCCTACGCCGGCTCCAGAACTTGCAGGCTCACGCCCGCGACTAAGTCCTTCACCCGCTCGCGGTATTCCCCCATGTGGGGTGCGGCGAGGTGGGCCTTCAGATGGTCGAGGCTCTCCCATTTCTCCACGATCGTGACGACGTTTTCCCGGGTGCCGCCTTGTGCGTCAATGCCGGAGTCCACGTCGACGGTGGGGCCGTATTCGAGGCATCCCTCTTCCGCTTGGACCTTGGGCACGAGCTTGTGGAACTCGTCGATGAACGCTGTGCGCTCGCCGGGTTTGACTTCGATGCTTGCGATGACGTAGATCATGTTCTTCTCCAAAGGGGCGATATCAGACAGGAGAGGCCACCAAGACACGAAGGCACCAAGGTTCACGAAGGAGATGAACGACGGCGTTGCGCAGTTCCTTACTCCTGCACGGTGCGGGCCGCGAGGCCGGCGAGCCGCTTCTTGGCTTGGGCTGCCTGGGGCGAGTCAGGGTATTTGTCGATGATCTCTTGGTAAGCAGCCTTGCCCTTTTCGGGCAACTTGTTCTTGATGAAGTTGTCGCCCTCGGTAAGCTTGGCTTGCATCCAGGCCAGCTTCTCGTCGGCTTTGGCGACTTCCTTCTTTACGATCGCGAGCTGCTCAGCGGCCTTCTTGGCGACATCGGTGCGGGGGAACTGGCGCAGCACGTTCTCGATGTAAATGCGCGCGAGGAGGAATTGCTTTTTCTTCCGGCACTGCTGGGCGCGGTCCATATACGATTGCGCTATGGCCTCGAGTTCGGCTTTGTGGCGGGCCCGAGTCTCTTCGAGCTTCGCTAAGAGCGCCTTCACTTTGGCCTCTTGATCCGAGCCCTTGAGGATAGCGGCCAGTGCGTCGATGTCTTGTTCGACCTTCATGAGGTCCTGTGTGGACTGGGCCTTGTCCGCGTCGCCGAGTTGCGTCTCCAACTGCGACAGGCGCTCGTCGACCTTGGCGACGATGGCGTCGACTTCCTTCTGAAGCTCCTCGCGCTGTTCAGCCGAGAACACGGGCACGCCTGCGATGGCCTTTGCGGCCTTGAGCGCGTCGCCCCACTTGCCATCCCCTGCCAGCTCCTTGACCTTGGCGACTGCTTTGTCGAACACGCGCCCTCGCTTGGGGGAGATGTTGGTGAGCGTGAGCTTCAGCTCCACGGAGCCGTCGGGCTCGATCGTGGTTGGTTTGGCGAAATAGGCGAGCACCGGCTTCCCGGCGACGGTGGTGTGCTTGAGCGTGCCAGGCTTGTTGTACGCCACAACCAGCGCGCTCTCGCCTTGGCCCCACATGATCTCCTCGGCATCCGTTTTCTCGAACCCGGCTTGCTGGGCCGCGTATGCGCCCTTTACCAGCGCGACCGGGGATCCGGCGGCCAAGGCGGGGCTCATGGCGAACGAGACGCCCGGCACGACGCCTGTAATCCTTGCCTTGGATCTGAACGTGAACTCGACGTCGATGCCGCCTTCAGTCGGCGTGATGCGCTGCACGTAGTCCACGGGCCGCGGCGCGGAGTCGGACGGCATGAACATGACGCCGCGGAACACGATCGAGTTTGTCTCGTCGTCGATCTGCGGGTAGTTGGGGGTCGGCTGCGACAGGCCGTGCCGGCCGAAGCTTGCGAGACCGTCCGGGGTGAGCGTGGCCTCGCCATCGGCGAGTGCGAGTGCGCCGTTGAAGCGCACGTTCATGACGCCTTGGTCGGTGGGGTTGAGCGCGATGCTCTCGGGGAACTCGACCACGTACTTGTGGGGCGCCTTCTCCAGCGCGTTCTCGTCGTTCAGCACCAACTCGTCGAAGCCTGCCTCTCCGACCTTGCCGAAGGCCTCGCAGGCCACCTCGATCCGCTTGGCGCCGATCGGGATCGCGAGGGCCTGGGTGAACGGTGTCCATTCGGATGTGCCCGCGACGACGCCCACGTATTGGTCCGTGCCAAAATCCGAGCCCGGCTCGCCCAGCCACCGCACGCGCACGGCCGCGACGCCCTGGCCGCCGGTGGCCTTGGTCCAGCCAGAGACCACAAAGCCGACGTTCGTGCCCACGTCGATGACGCGGTTGCGCACCAGAGCGGATCGGGACAAGGGGGTGGCCTGCGCCGGGCTCTTGGCGACTGCGACCTTGCTGTCCTCGACGGTCTGGAGCGCCCACTGGTACGCGTCGCCTTCGCGTTTCCAGCCCAGGGGCAGGCCATCGCCGCCGACCTCTTGCTCGAAGGACGCGTTGGGCGCGAGGTAGTTGCGGTTGCCTGCGCGCACGCCCTTGGTGGAGACGATCTTGCGCACGCCCCACGTGCCGAGCGCGAGCATGATGAGGATGACCGCTCCCGGCAGCACGAAGGGGAGGATGGGCTTCTTGCTGCCCTCCATGTAGTCCATGGCGCTGGCGTCGATTTCGGCCACTTGCGCCATGATGTCGGACTCAGCCCCAATGGGTGTGGGCGCCGCTGGTGCGGCAGCCTGCAACTGCTGCGCGGGCGCCGCGGCGGCCTCCTTCTGGGCCGAGAGGTCGCGGAACTTCAGCTTCGTGTTGCCGACGATGATCTCGTCGCCCTCCTTGAGCGGCTCGTCGCCGGCGATCTTCTTGCCATTCAGACCCGTACCGTGCCGGCTGCCGGCGTCCTTGAGCGTGCAGCCGAACTCGCTGACCACGATGGCCACATGATGCTGCGACACCGCGGCGTCGGCGAGCACAATGTCATTGTCTTCAGCTCGGCCAATGGTGACTTGCTCCTTGGCCAGGCCGAATGCCCTGCCCTTGTCTGGGCCTACGACCACCTGCAGCGCGTAGCGCGGGGAGTTGCCGGAAGCCACGGTTGGAGTCTCCTTGATAGGCTGGCAAGTAGGGGGCGCCGGGGCCTGGTACGGGGCCAAACAGTTTAGCGAGGGAGGCCGGGGTTGTAAAGGAATGGAACCAAGCCGCGGCCGCGCAAGCTTTGGCGCCGGGCCTGTCACGGCAACACATGGACGGGTTTTCGGCCGTGGGTTTTCGGTGTTCGCCGAAACCTATCGCCGCAACCCGGCCTTCCCACAGATCCGCTCGCGGAACCATGCCACCGCGCGTTCGAGCCCCTCGCGGACCGTGGTGGTGGGGTTGTAGCCGAGCACGCGGCGAGCCTTGTCAATGTTCGCGTGGGTCTTGAGTTGGTCGCCGGGGCGCGGGGGCTTGCGGATGGGCTGCGCCTTCTTGCCCACGATCTCCTCGACCGTGCGGATGCCCTCGCCTGTCGAAACGCACACATCGGATCCGATGTTGAAGATCTCGCCAACGCATTTGTCCACGTGGTCGAGCACGGCCATGAACCCGTCGCAGATGTCACCCACGTACGTGTAGCTGCGCAGGTGATCCTCGCAGCCTTCGTAGAGCACGAGGCTGCGGCCTTCGAGCAGATGGCGGATGAGCTGGGGATATAACTTCTCCGGACGCTCGCGCTCGCCGTAGACCGAAAACAGCCGCAACGAGCACGCGGGCATGCCCTTGTCCCGTTGGTACGCGAGCACGAGTTGCTCCGCGGCGAGCTTGGTCACGCCGTAGTAAGACGTGGGCTTGGGCGGCGCGTCTTCCGAATCGGTCGCGTGTTTGCCGTAGACCGAGGACGTGGCGATGTTGACGAAGAGCTTGAGCGTCGGCAGATCCTTCACCGCTTCGATGAGCCGATGCGTCGCGGTGAGGTTGTTGCGCACGTACGCCTCGAACGGTGTCGAGGCGGAAATGCCGGGCTGCGCGGCCAGGTGGTAGACCGCCTCCACGCCCTGCACCGCGGCCGACAGGTCGTCCTCGGCGAGGTCTACGCGGTGGATCTGTGCGCCGGCCGCGGCCACGTCGGCCGCGTTCAGCTCCTTCAACTCGCGCGCGTAGTAGCCGTCCAGGTTGTCGATACCCGATACCGTATGGCCGAGTGCGAGGAGCCGTTCGGCCAGGTGCGAGCCGACGAAGCCGGCGGCGCCAGTGACGAGGATGTGCATGGCAAGGTGTGGGGTGTTAGGCGTTGGGAACAGCGGGAACGCGGCCCGCTTTGCTCACGGCCACGAGCGCGATGCAGGCAATGTTGAGCGCGGCCACGACGATGCAAGTGATGGCCATGCCAAGGATGGGCAGGAGGATCGCTCCGGAGATGAGCGCCCCCGCGCAGGCGCCAAAGTGGTCGCACGCGTCCACGAGGCCTGCGGCCTTGGCGGTGTTGTGGGAGCGCTCGAGGTAGAGCTTGCTCACCAGCGGGAACTGCGCGCCGGGGATCATGCCGCCTACAACGACGAGCAGCATGAAGAGGCCCTGCGCGGTGATCGATGACGCGGCGATGAGGCGCGAGAGCGCGGGCAGGGCTGCGGGCACGGCCACCGCATACGCCACGAGTCCTGCCTGGAGCAGGATGAGCGCGACAACACCGTTGGTGACCCGCTTCGCGGCCAGGTTCATGAGCGCCGCGCCGAGCGCGAGGCCGAACATGAACAATGCGACCAGCAGACCGACCATGTGGTAGAGGTAGCCGAAGAGGTTTTGGTAGGCGAAGAGCAGCAGGAGGTCGAATGCCATGGCCGAGAGGCCGCACACGAACATGGAGAGCAAGCTGTTGAAGCGGATCTGCGCATCCTTGGGCCGGCGCAAGCCGAGCACGTAGATGAGACGCAATACGACGAGGCCGGCCACTCCCGCCAGCACCCATCCGAGCTTGAGCCCTTCGACTCCCCGGAAGAAGCGGTGGAGCTTCGAGTTGGTGTACTTGTCCCAGATGAGGAGGTTGAAGAAGTAGCTGACCGGCCTGAGGTCGGTGTTGATCTTCGCGGGTTTGTAGTCTTCCGGCTTGGGTTCGGGCGCGGCGAACAGGTCGTCTTCTTCGGCCTTGGGCAGCAGCTTGGGGCCGCCCGGGGAGCGGAGCATCATCTCCCTCAAGATGTTTCGCGTGCGGCTGGGCACGAGGAGGAGCATCTCGAAGAAGTCGCCCGTAAACGTCTCGTATTTGACGCCGCGCTTGGCGAAACGCTTGGCCATGACTTTGCCGTCTGAGGTGACGACGCCCGGGGCGTTGCTGCCGAAGATGAACGCGTGCGCCCCGGGGGTGATGACCACATGCTTGAAGACTTTCGCAAACGTGTGGTAGATGCTCGCGGTGAAGTCTCCCATGATGTCGCCCACGTAATTGGCCGAACTGGAGCACGTGATCGCCGCCACGCCACCGGGGTTGAGGATGCGCGAGACCTCCTTGAAGCATTCCTCCGTGTAATAGCGGTTGAGCATCGCGGTCGACGGGTCGGGCACGTTGACGAATACGATGTCGTAGCGTTTCTGGCAGGACTTGACGTAGTAGCGCCCGTCGCCGAAGTGGTGGGTGACGCCGGCGTGGGCCAACGCGGCGATGTCCGCCTTGGGCAGATAAGGCTTGATGAGGTCGAGGGAGGCCGGGTCGAGTTCGACGTGGTCGATCCGCTCCATGCCGGCCTTGAGGAACTCGCGGAGGAGGCCATGCGCGGCGTGGCCGACGATCAGCATCGATTTGGGCGAGGGGTGCTGATTGACCACGTAGTTCGCGGTCTGCGGGAAGACGTATTTGTCTGGGAACTGGAACGACGGCGAACCGCTGGCGAAGACCTCGTACTGGCCCTCATGTTCGCCGATGGCCAAATGCTCGTACTTGGAGTCGACGTAGTCCAGCAGCTTGGCGCGCGTCTTGAGCCCGTCCCATCGCTTGTGGATGGTGGCCGCATCCGCGCGGTTGAGGAGGGGGATAAGGCACGCCCATGCAACGACACAGATTACGCCCGCGGCCGCGAAGAGCCGGCGCATGCCGCGGGGGCTGCTCGGCGCGGCCGCACCCAGCAGGGCGAGGGCGGCAGGCAAGATGAACGCGACGCTGAGCGCCTTGAGCAGCTCACCGGCCTTGGCCTCCAGGCTGGACCAATTGCCGCCCTTCAGGCCGGCTGCAAGATCCGTGTGGTGGGCCGCGGCCATGAGGCCCGCCCAGAACAGGACCGCGGCCACCGCGAGGCCAATGGCCGTAACCAGGACGGTCCGCCGGTCGCTCACAGAGAGCATCCACAGCGCCGCGCAGACGGAGAGCAGCAGGAGAAACGCCGCGATCTGCATGGCGTTGTAGTAGTGAACCACGAGGCAGGTGAACGCGATGCCGCCGGTGAGGAATCCTGCACACTCGACGACGTAAACCCAGCCGATGCTGGCGGCTTGTTCGCTGTCCTCGCCGCGAGCCACGAAGCGGCAGCCGACGGGAAAGGTGAGTCCGACGAGGAAGGAGAAAGGGGCGAGGGTGATGAGCGTGAACACGAACATCGGCTTGAAGCCGAGCAGGAGGCCGACCGGAAGCTGGTAGAAGTCGCGCACGCTCCGTACGGCCCAGACCTGAGCGAGAGGCGAGACACCGGCCACGAGGACTCCCACCACGAACAGCCCCAGCAACCCTCTGCGCAACCGCGCGACGACGGAGCCGACCGCCGCGCCGATGCCGATCCAGAGCAGCCACATGCCGAAGAAAATACCTAAGCAAAGCTCGTTGCCGGAGAAGACCGTGAGGAATTCTCGTACGAGCATGGCCTGGCAGGCGATGCTGCACGCACCCAGGACGAAGAACGTGAAGATGACGGGCACTCGTCGATCGGACATCGCGTGGGGTGACCTCCCAGTGTGGCAGTGACTCCGCCGGCCGATGGTGGCGCGATGGGCAGAGCAAGAAGGATATCAGGAAGGTGGGGAGCCCTCAAGCAGACCGCAAGCACGATTGATGTGCTCCGCTATCAGGGGGCACCTGTCAGGGGACCCGATGCGATCCGCGCACGTGCGGGGCTTCCGCATCGCGTCCCCGGGCATCCGATCTCCAAAAAAGGAAACGGCAGCCAGGGCGAGCCCGGCTGCCGTCTCTCGTGTCGTCGTCTGTTTTGTCGGCCTGCGGGCATGGCGGACGTCCGCGCGCCGACTGAGGTTCATGCTATGCCCAGATACCCGGGATTTTTGTCCTACACTTTGGGCACCTGCCGTTCTTGATCTTGCAGCTCAAGAGCTTTACGGCCATGCGCCGGATGAGCGTCGTGCCGCAACGGTGGCACTTGGTGGTCTGGCCCAGGCCGGGGAAGCCTGAGATGTACACGTACTTGAGCCCGACCTTCATGCCTATCTCGCGGGCGTTCTCGACAGTCTTCATGGGCGTGCGCGTGACGTTGCGCATCTTGAACTTGGGCTCGAACTTGGCGAAGTGCACGGGCGTGAAAGGGCCGAGATGGTCTCGGATCCACTTGCACATGTCTTTGATCAGTTCGGGCCGGTCGTTGTATCCCGGCACGAGCAGGATCGGCACCTCGATATACTTGCCCTCCTTCGCCACGGTCTCCATCGCATTGAGGACCGGGGCCAGCTCCGCGCCACAGACCTTGACGTAGAACTGTTCCGTGAAGCCCTTCATGGTGATGCAGAAGGCATCGATGAGCGGGAAGAGTTCCCGCAAAGGCTTCTCGTTGATGTAGCCCGACGAGCACATGGCGTTCTTGTAGCCCATTTTCTGGGCCAGCTTGGCGGTCTCGACCATATAGTCGTAGAAGGAGATGGGCTCGGTGAAGGTGTAGCACACGGTGCGCATGTTGCCCTTGCGCTTCACGTATGCCAGCAGCCGCTTGCTGTCTGCCTTCTTGTTCTGGGTCCACTCCGGCTTCTTCTGCGAGAGTTCCCAGTTTTGGCAGTAGAGGCACCGCAGCATGCAGCCCGCGCTGGCGACGATCGCCATGTGGGTGCCAGGTAGATAGTGGCTGAAGGGGCCGATCTCGACGGGGCTGTCAAACTGGGTTATGCAGGGGTTGTTCCACGCGTGGGTCTTGAGGACTCCATTGTGGTTCTTGCGGACGTAGCACCGGCAGGTCTTGCCGGCCGGAAGGTAGCAGTTTCGGGCGCAGACGTAGCACTTGATGGCCTTGTTGTCCAAGGTTTCATAGAAGCGCCTATCCACTTCCTTGATCTGGCTTTCCGGCACGGACTCGGACTTGCCCGTTTCCGGGTTGGAGTCGTCCACAAACTTTTTCTGGTCGGCTTCCTCGGCCAGATTCTCAAGGTCTTCAGCGTAGAGGCCGGATGTGCCCAGGAGGAGCGGGGACACGGACAGGGCCGTGCCCATCGCTCCGCAGGCCGCGGCGAACTCGCGCCGATTCAATCCTGTGGGTCGGTCAGACAAGGCAATACACTCCTGTGCAGTCAAACGTTCCGAAGCATTAGTCGATGGCGCAGCCGCCGGCGTTGGTCGCGGCGTTCTCGATTTTGTCGAGATCGACCGCTTGGGTACCCTTGAAACCGGCGGAGATGTTCGTCCGCTTGGCAAGGATGTGGAGCATGTTGGGGCTGAGGAACATGCTGCCAACCACGTCGAGGCGGGGGGCGCACTCGTCGTTGGCGACTTTGCCCAGGCGCATATTGACGTGCATCATGCGGTCTCGGATCGTGTAGTAGTCGCTGGCGAGTTCGGCGCCAAGCTTGCTGCGATTGAACTCGAAGTCGAGATCGTCCATCTTCCGGGCCTTCTCGATCACGGCCAAGAAGCGCGCGCTTTCTTTCTTCCTGTCAGCCGCGGTCATCTCGCCACACTTATGTTCGATTTTCTTGATGTGGCAGTCGACCAGCTTCGCCTTCTCTGCTTCGAACTGCTCGTCAGACAGGCTGCGAATCTTTTCGAGCTTCTTTTCGTTGGCCGACGAGGCATCGGCCTGGCCGATACGCGTGGGATCGCGGAGATCCTTCACTGGGATGAGGCAGTGCTGGTAGTTGTAGACTTTCTCGACTTGGCTTTCGTTGAGAATGGCCTTCGTGGCCATCTGGCCTTTAAGCTTGGCGCGGCTCAGTGCGTTGCGGATCTGGCCGAGCCGGGCGTTGGCCTTCTTGCACGATTCAGGCAGGTCCGCGGAACTCACGTCTTCGCCCCTCAGGGCGCGGGCGCGAAGAGCGGCATAGCCCTTCTCCATGATCGCGTTGAGCTTCTCGATTTCCTTCGTGTACTTGCGGCGCTCGCGCTCAACCCGGGCACCCACGATGATCAAGCTATTCATCTGCGTGTCGGTCAGGTAGAGGCTGTTGAGCATGTTGAGCAGGTCGATCTCATGCTTGAGCGCCTTGGCGTTGTGCGTCATGAACTGGCTGGCATAGCGGTGCTCGCCGGCCTTCTGGAGCCTCTTGACGGCGCGAGAGCTTAACGTCTCGCCCTCGAATGCTTTCCCCGAGCGGGGCTCGGCATACGACACGCCACAGGCCAGGGCCACGATGACAGACATTAACACGAACCGTTTCATAACAGGGCTCCTCTAAGAAAAGGATACCAAGAAACAAACGACGACTGTTTGCGTTCGTCAGACCGCAGCGGAGTTTCAGGGCTCAGCCTTCGTCCTGGTTCCCGCGCTGGGCCAAGTAGTCACAGATGACTTCGGCTTCCTTGTCGGTCAGATTATACGAGAGGTGTTTCATGGAGCCGACGGTCTTGCGCCATTCCCCGGCCGTCTTGACCGCGGTGAGCGACTTGTCCATCGAGTGGCAGACGCCACAACGCATCTCGTACAGATCCTTGCCGGCCTTCACGCGCTCTTGCATGTTGAACATGATCGAGTCGCTAAGTTCGTATTTTTCAGGCTTGA
>JAJRTI010000694.1 GCA_024278415.1 Planctomycetota bacterium
GGCCGCCCGCGGCACTGTCACAGATCGAACTCCACCTCCACCACCCGGTTCTCCGCGGACGCCTGTTCGCAGCCGCGGATGCACTGGATCGTGGCGCGGGCGAGGCCGGGGGTGATGATGAGTGGCATCTTGGCGAGCAAGTGGTCGGCGACGTTCTTGTAGAAGCTCTGCCAGTCCAACCCCTCCACGAGCGGCACGGTCGTCGTGCTCGCGCGGCCGTCCGGGCCGATGGTCGTGACCTGCGCGGGCTCCTGCGTCGTGGGCATGACAATGCCGCCCTTCGCGCCGGCGATGGTCCACGCCGGCCGCGGCGCAGCGTAGCAGTTCGACTGCATGACCTGCGCCTCGACGCCGCCGTCGAACTTGACGTACGCGCGGCAGAAGTCTTCGTTCGTCACGTCCCACCAGACCTTCTTGGTGAAGTTGCCGAAGAGGGACGCCTTGCGATTGATGGGGTTGCCGCGTGCGTCGAACCGCGGCACGAGCGTGAGGATTTTTTCGAAATAGTGCGCGCCCATGTCGTAGAGCAAGCCGCCGGAAAACTTCTTCACCGCGCGCCACTGGTGCCTGGGCAGGCGAAAACCGGCCGCGTTCACCTCGATGCTGAACACGTCGCCGATCACGCCGCTGTCGATGATCTGCTTGAGCGTCCAAATGTCCGCGTCCCAATGCCGGCTGTGGTACACCGACAGCATGCGGTCCTTCTCTTTAGCAAGGCCAATAAGTTCGTCGGCCTCCTCGACGGTGATGACGAAGGGCTTCTCCGTGATGCAGTGGCAGCCGGCTTCGAGCAGCGTCTTCGCGACCGGGTAGTGCACGTGGTGCGGCACGATCGCGACGCCTACGTCGATGACGCCGCTCTCGGCCATCTCCTTCGCGTCGGTGAACGTCTCAAACCCGCCCTCCAGCTCCTCCTTGGCGGCTTCGAGCCGCGCGGGGTCTTTGTCGCAGACCGCGGTGAGCGCGAGGCCGGTGGTGCGCCGAATGTCGCCGCCGTGGCGCTTGCCCATGCCGTAGAGGGGGCCATAGCCGATGAGGCCGAATCGCACGGGCCCTTGCTCGTCCTGCTGAGTCACATAGCGCAGGCCCTTGTAGACCATGTCCTGGAAGTCGGGGTGGTTGAACACGCCTTCGTTGTGCCCCAGCGCGGTGTAGAACACGCGGCCCTGGCCATAGTCGCGCACCCAGCCCATGGGGTGCTTCTCGAAGTTCCACCAGCCCTCGTGGAACACGCGCCGCGCCGCGTCCGTGCGCACCTTCATCATGTAAAACTCGTCGTGCACGACGAACTGTTTGTTCACGCGCGGCACAATCGCGTCGGCCTCGTCGGTCGCTTCGATCTGGCAGTCGGTGACCTTATCGTGGCCGCTGAACTCCGCGCCGATCATCTCCATGTACCCGTCGCGGCTGCGGAACGACGCGGTCGCGCTGTGGATGCCCAGCAGGCCGCCGCCGGCGCGCACGTAGTCCATGAGCGCCTTCTCCTGTTCCGGCGTCATGTCGTCGCGGGTGCTGGTGTAGATGATGACTGCGTCGTAGCCGGCCAGGTCGAGCAGAGGCTCCAAGTCGAACGTGGACTCGATCTCAAACTGGCTGGACGCTTCGAGGGTCCGCTTGAGGATGTCGCGGCAAGCTTCGAAAGGATGGTACGAACCGCCGAGGACGAGGAGGGCTTTTTTCATGGGAGGTGTTGCGGACATGGTTAATGGTTGATGGTTGATGCGTATTCCGTATTGGTTATGCGGAGACGATGGCACGCGGGGAGTAAAACGTGAGGAGTAAAACGTAAAACGTAAGCGGAGCAGAGGCGATGTCGAAGCGCTGGGATTCCCTCCGCTCTGCTTACGTTTTACGTCTTTACGCTTTACGTCGGCAGATACTGCGTATTCCGTATCACCCGTCACGAATGACGAATGACGAATGACGAATGACGAATGACGAATGACGAATGACCAATGACCAATGACCAATGACCAATGACCAATGACCAATGACCAATGACCAATGACCAATGACCAATGACCAATGACCAATGACCAATGACCAATGACCAATGAGCAGTGACCAGTGACCAGTGACGAGATGATACGCGTGCGCGGCTGGTGCGTCAACAGCCTTGGCGGGTGTGCAACGCGCGGGTAAGATGGCCCTGTCTCGAAGTCGGACGCTTCGCGTCCTTGGTTCATGTCCCCCCATCCGCCGCCCGAGCCCCGGCTGGCTCGGCTACGGAGCGCCGCCTTGCCACTGACCCCGAACACCCCGCGGCCTCACCAGGCCGGCGTTGCCGCGCTGATCGTTGCGCTCGGGCTCGCGCTGCGCGTGGGCGTGCTGCTGACGTACGAGCGAGACGTGGACGGCGACGAAGCGGTGGTGGGGCAGATGGCTTTGCGGATTCAGCAGGACGGCGAGCGGTTCCTCTTTTGGCCGGGCCGACCTTACAACGGCGGCGCCGCGATCAACGCGTATCTGGGTGCGCTCGCGTTTCGGCTGTTCGGTGCGTCAAGCATCGCGCTCAAGGCGCCCGCGCTGCTCTGGTCGCTGCTGACGCTGCTCGCGGGGTACGCGCTCGCGTGGCGGTTCCTCGGCGCCAAGCCGGCGCTATGGGCGCTCGCCCTGCTCGCGTTTGGGCCGCCGGTGTTTTGCCGTTGGGGAGTGAAGTGCTACCTGGGCACCATCGCGACGCTGCTCAACTTGGCGATTGCGTATGCGTTGTTCCGATCGCTGTTCGGAGGCCCGCTTTTAGGCGGTCCGAGCAGCCCCCCCTCTAGTCCCCCCTGGGAGGGGGGACGATCCAAACCGCCCAGTCCGGCCGTCTCGTTTCGCTGCGACGGCCCTACAGGCGGGCCTCCAGACGCCAGAGGGACTCCAAACGGCGGCCGACTGCTGCTGTGGCCGGTGGCAACGGGCGTACTCATTGGGTTGGCCTACTACGTGTCGCCGTTCGTCGTGCCCATGGTTGTAGCGTGCGCGGTGTTCGGCGTGCTGGTGTGCCGCGACTTCCTCACGCGCGTGGGCTTTTGGGCGGGCGTGTTGGGCTTGGCGCTGGGGAGCGTGCCCGCGGCGCTCGCGCTGGCGCAGGGCAGCGCGGCCGAACTCGCGCCGCGGCCGGGGCTCGCCGAACTGGGCGGAGCCCTCGCGCAGGCCGCGGTGCGCACGGTCTACTTCTTCGGCAATCCCAACCGCTACTTCGGCGCGCCCTCGCTATCGCCCATTGCGCTCATCAGCGGCATCGGCGCCCTGGCCGCGCTGGTGGCCGCGGTGGGGCTCGGGCTCGCGGGCATGCGCTGCGCGGCGGTCCGTGCGCGGCGGGGGGATGTGAGCGACACGGCCCCGCTCGTGGGCATCTTCGGCATCCTCTTCCTTGCCGCACATGCCGGTGCGTTCGTGCTTTCGCCGCAGGACGTGCAGTATTGGCTGCCGGCGTACCCTTTCGCCGCGGTGCTCATCGCGCACGCGCTAAGCCGCATGCCGCGTGCGCGGCTTGGCGCGGCCTGGTGCGCGGCGCTTGTGGCCGCCAACGTGTGGGGCAGTGTCGCCATGACCGGGGCCGACCGCAGAGGGTTTGACAGATACGTGTACGGCGGTGTACAATTCCGCTCGTTGGTCGAGTTCTTGAAGGCCAGGCGTATCCGCCACGTGTACGCGTCGTCGGCCATTGCGCACATCTTGACGTTCCAGTCGCGGCGCGAGATCGTGGCGGTGAGCTACGACGCGGTATTCAGCGACGACGCGCGTCTCGTGCACGAGGCCGGGCGCTACGCGTACGTCTTCTGCACCGGCAGCGATTTCGACACCACGCTGCATCGGCATCTCGTGCGCCAGCGCATCGGCCACCAGGCGCGCAGGATCGGCGCTTGCACCGTGCGCTACGCGTTCGCCGTTGACGTGCGGCCCGAGGCCGTGACGTGGCGCGCGGACGCGCTGGGTGCGTTCCCAGACCGGCCCGATTTGTGGCGCTCGGCGTTGCGCCTGAGCCCATGGAACCCCGCGGTTCAATACCGTCTGCTTCGCGATGAGGCCCCCGCACGCAAGGAGTCACCATGACACTCACGGCATTCTGCGACAGTTGCGGCAAGAAGATTCGGGTCGGCAAGGAGTATGCGGGCAAGAAAGTCAAGTGCCTCCACTGCGGCCACGTGCTCATCCTGCCCAAGCGCGAGGACTTTATGTCCGATCCCCTCGCGGAGTTTGGCGGAGGCCGCGAGAGCCGTGACGACGAGAGCGAAGGGCGCAAGCGAGCCGATCAAGTGGTGGACGTGCGCGATTTGCCGCCGGGCACGCCTCCCCCCCCGCCGCCGGCGGCCGCGCCACCCGCGCCCGCGGAGGCACATGCGGACGATGCGCTGCTCCAGACGAGCGACCTGGTCAGGGGACTTCAGTTTGGCTTCGGCTTCTGGCTCGCGGCCCTGCCATTCCTCCTCCTCGTCGTGGTCGTCGCCTGGGTGCTCTTCCAGTTGGTCCCGGGTAACTAAGGCGGCCGAGGCCATCGCAGGTCGGCCGGGGCAAACGCGCGGCGGTGGATCCCATTACCCATCGACCCTCTCCGCCCATGCCTATCCTAACCCATTCCGATATCGCGCGCATCCACGAAGAAAGCCTGCGCGTGCTCGCCGAGACGGGTGTCCAGGTCGACGACGAGGACGTCGTCGCGCGGCTGCGCGAGCACGGTTGCTCCGCGGACGGGCGTGTCGTGCGCTTCCCCAGAGAGGTCGTGGACGCGGCCGTTGCGCAGTGCCCGGCCGAGGTCAAGCTCGTGAGCCTCAGCGGCGAAGAGACCCTCTTGCGCGCGGGCGGCCCGAGCGTGTTCTGGACTGGCAACGCGGTCAACCTGGCGATCAACAAAGCGGTTGTGCCCATCGACACAGAGCGCTTCGTGGACCTGGTGCACGTCGTGGACGGCCTGGAGCACGTGCACGCGATGGTGAGCACCTGCCTGGCCGACGTGCCGGCGAACGTGCGCGGCATGGCGGGCCTGCGCCTGATCGCGGAGAACTGCCTCAAACACATCCGGCCCTGCATTTACCATCCCCGCGAGACGAAGGGCATGATCGAGATGGCGCAGGTGCTGCTTGATGGCAGGCCGCTCGCGGACGCGCCCATCATCAGCATGGGTTACACCACGGTCAGCCCGTTGCGCTGGTCGGACCTCGCGCTCGCGGCATTCAAGGAGAGTTCCGGCCACGGCGTGCCCATGATGGTGAATTCGGAGCCGGCTGGCGGCGTGACCGCGCCGGCGACGCTTGCGGGGGAGCTGGTGGTGGCGAACGCGGAGGCGCTCAGCGGCGTGGTGATTTGCCAGGCGCTCGAGCCGGGCCGGCCGCTCGTGTTCAACATCGGTTTCGCGCACGTGATGGAGATGCAGACCTCAGTCATGCGCACGGGCGGCGTCGAGAACGGCCTCCTCCAAGCCGCGGGCGCGGAGATCGCCGCGTTCCACGGCTTGCCCAGCGCGGCGTGGCTCAATACCGAAACGACCCTGCCCGACGCGGGCGCGGGATACGAGTACGTGCTCACCGGGCTCATGCACGCGCTGAGCCGCGTGAGCATCGTGTGGGGCATCGGCAACCTCGAAGCAACCAAGTGCATGTCGCTGGAGATGGCCGTGATCGGCAACGACATTGCCGGCGCGCTCCGCCGCGCACAGCAGGGCATCCGCGTGGACGACGACACGCTCGCAACAGGCGTGATCCAAGAGATGGCGCGGGACCCCGAGTACCTCGGCCACGAACACACGCTGTCGCACTTCAAGCAGGAATACTACTACCCCCGCGTGACCAACCGCCGGCCGCGAAGCGTGTGGGACGTCGCCGGCCAGCCAAGCATTGTCGATGAGGCTCAAGCGCGTGTCGAGGAGCTGCGTGCATTGCCGACCCGATCCGTCGTCACGGACGCACAACGACAAGAACTGCTGCGGATTGAGCGAAAGTGGGCTGAGGAGTTGGGTTAGTGCCTTCGCGGTCAGCAACCGCGACGAAAAACAAGAAAAGGGTACCGTCCACAGATGACAGCGAACGGCCTGGCTTGGGAGCAACGCCACACTCCGTGGAACAAGGAAACACAGATGTCCACAGATGGGGTAAGCGGCCGTCTCCTCTGATCTGCGCAATCTGTGGACATCTGTACTACTAACGTCGAGGACATCGAAGTTTCTTTGCACCGTAACACTTCAGCCGATTGCAACAGCCGTTGGCCCCATGAACGTGCGCGAGTTCGATGGACAGCGTTTCCGCTTGACGCAACGCTGTTGGGAAGCCCAACGGGCTTCCGGCTTCTAGCCCAGGGTTGCGGCCGCAGGCC
>JAJRTI010000695.1 GCA_024278415.1 Planctomycetota bacterium
GCGTCGATGGGGGTCATGCTGTTCAGGTCGAGTGCGAGCAGCTCCTCCTTGACGACCTCCTGCGGCGGCGTGAACAGGGAAAGCTGCTGCGACTTCTTCTTGCCCTTTTTTGACGGTGCGAACGCCGGCTTGTTGTTGCTGTCGATGGCCGCGGCTTCGAGGTTGTGCAGGATCTCCCGCGACCGTTCGACCACCCTGCGGGGCAGGCCCGCGAGCCGCGCAACGTGGATGCCGTAGCTTTTGTCCGTGCCGCCCTCGACGATCTTGCGCAGGAACACCACGTCGTCCTCCCACTCTCGGACCGCGATGTTGTAGTTGCGCACGCTGTCGCGCGTGAGCGCCAGCTCGGTCAGCTCGTGGTAGTGCGTGGCGAAGAGGGTGCGCGCGTGCAGGTGCTCGTCCACGAACTCGCAGATCGCCCAGGCGATGCTCACGCCGTCGAACGTGCTCGTGCCGCGGCCCACTTCGTCGAAGATGATGAGGCTGCGATCGGTCGCGTTGTTGAGGATGTTCGCGGTCTCGTTCATCTCGACCATGAACGTGCTCTGCCCGCGGGCCAGTTCGTCCGACGCGCCGACGCGCGTGAAGATGCGGTCCACGAGCCCGATGCGCGCCTGCTTGGCCGGCACGAAGCTGCCCATGTGCGCCATGAGCGTGATGAGCGCGACTTGGCGGATGTACGTGGACTTGCCGGCCATGTTCGGGCCGGTGATGATCATCATCATGCCGCCGTCCGCGCTCAGGACCGTGTCGTTGGGCACGAACTCCTCGTTTTCGAGCGTGGCTTCGAGCACGGGGTGGCGGCCGTCGCGAACGACCAGATCTGTGCCGTCGGTCATCTCCGGCATGCAATAGCGGTTCTCCACGGCCACGTGCGCGAGCGCGGCCAGCACGTCGAGTTGGGCGACGACTGCGGCCGTGTCTTGGAGCCGATGCGTCTCCTTCGCCACCTGCTCGCGTACCTGCTGGAAGAGCTTGTACTCGATCTCCTTCGACCGGTCTTCGGCCGTGAGCACCTGCGATTCGTACTCCTTCAGCTCCGGCGTGATGTAGCGCTCCGCGTTCTTGAGCGTTTGCTTGCACGTGTAGGTTTCCGGCACCTTGTCCTTGTGGACGTTGGTGACCTCGATGTAGTAACCGAAGACCTTGTTGAAGCCGATTTTGAGCGAGGGGATGCCGGTGCGCTCGCTCTCTTGGGCCTGGAAGTTGGCGATCCACGACTTGCCGCTCGTCGCGATCTTGCGCAGGCCGTCGAGGTCCGCGTCGAAGCCCTCGCGGATGATGCCGCCTTCGGTGATGGCGATCGGCGGGTCGGGCACGATGGCCGTGGCGACGAGCAGGCGCACGTCGTCGAGCAGGTCCAGGCCCTCGCGGAGCGCGGCGAGCATGTCGGACTGGCATCCCGCGATCGCGGCCTCCACCTGGGGCAGCGCCTCCAGCGACTGCTTGAGGGCGATGAGATCCCGCGCGTTGGCGCGGCCGCAGCTCACTTTGGTCGTGATGCGCTCCACGTCGTAGATTTGCTTGAGCGTCTCGCGCAGGTCGCCGCGCAGGGCCATGTTGGCCACGATGTCCTGGACCGCTTGGTGCCGCGCCTCGATCGTGGCCTTGTCGCGGAGGGGCGAGGTGAGCCACTCGCGCAGGAGCCGGCCGCCCATGCTCGTGACGGTCTGGTCGAGCACCCACAGGAGCGAGCCGCGGGTCTCGTGGGTGCGCATGGTCTGCACGAGTTCGAGGCTGATCTGCGTGGTGCGGTCGAGCACGACGCGGTCGTCGGCCGCGCTGCGCGACATCTTGGCGATGTGGCCCAGGGACGTCTTCTGCGTCTCTTGGAGATAGGCCATGAGCGCGCCGGCGCTGCGAATCGCGGGGCCCATGTTTTCGCAGCCGAAGCCGTCGAGCGACGCGGTCTGGAAGTGCTCGGTGAGCACGCGGTACGCGGCGTCTCGGCCGAACTCCCAGTCGGGCCGCGGGGTGATCATGGCGTCTGTGGCGTGGCGAATCGCGGCCACGACCTCCGACTCCGTGTTCACGGCCTCCTCGGGCGCCAGGCACTCCGCGGGGGAGATGCGCGCCAATTCCGCGGACAGGCGCGAGGGGTCCACGTCCTCGACCATGAACGCGCCGGTGGACAGGTCGACCCACGAAAGGCCGACGGTCTGGCCGTTGGAGCACACGGCGCACAGGTAGTTGTGCGCCTTCGCGTCGAGGAAGTTGTCCTCGGTCACCGTGCCTGGGGTGACGATGCGCACCACGTCGCGCTCGACTAGGCCCTTGGCCTCCGCGGGGTCTTGGATCTGCTCGCAGATCGCGACCTTGTAGCCCGCGGCGATCATGCGCTTGATGTAGGGCTCGGCCGCGCGGAAGGGGAAGCCGGCCATGGGGATCGCACCTTCGCCTTTGGAGCGCGAGGTGAGCGTGAGCCCGAGCACTTTGGACGCGGTCTTCGCGTCCTCGTGGAACATCTCGTAGAAGTCGCCCATGCGGAAGAACAGAATGGCCCCTTCATGCGCCTTCTTGAAGCGCATGTACTGATCCATCATGGGGGTTTGCTTCGAGGCCATGGGCGGAGGGCAAGCAGTCCGGAAGGGATGACGGGAGAGCTATCCTCGTCCTGCGAGCGGCGATTTTAGCAGGGGCTTTCCACAGCCGCAACCGCGGCCCAACGGGGGGCTCGCCATAGGGTTTGCGGATCTAAGCAGCAGACGCCGCAGGCTCGTAGTAGGGCGATTCATCGCCCGTCTCTGCGTCCGAAGCAACGGGCGATAAATCGCCCTACTACGAGCGCCCACTTGTCCGGCGTGAGCATGTACGCTCGGCGATCGCTGTAGCGGACCAGGAGGTCCGCGCCGGAGGGTCACGGACGTGGACGTCCGTGACCAGTCGTGACGCGTAGCCGCATGCACCAGCATGCGGGCCAATCGACGAGTGGCTCACAGAACGCCCGTATTCTGGCGCATGCGGCTACCGCCCTTGCGTTCTCGTCGCCGCACGCAGAACGAGCAACGGGGACGGTTCACAAGGGACCGTCCCCGCTGAGCGACTCCCGTGATGTTCGCCCTGCTACTCCACGGTGGGCCGCGGCGTGAGGCCCGCGCGCTCCATGATCTCCGGCACGGCTTCTTCCCATTCGATGGCCTGGATGTGGACCCCGGCCACGCCCTCGATTTCGCGGGCTTGCTCGACGAGTTCGACCGTGATCTGCTTGCCGATCTCCTCCGACTGCTTCTTCTTCTCGGCCTTGACCTCCTTGGGGTCGGCTTTTTTGCTCACAGGGAAGCGCTTGATCAGCTCGTCGGGCACACTCACCCCGGCGACGAAATTGTTCATGTATTTGAGCATGCCGGCGCTTTTGGGCACGATGATGCCGGCGAGGATGGCCGTTTTCTCGTGGATGCCGAGGTTGCGCACCTCTTTCATGATCTCGGCGAACTGCTTCATGTCATAGACGCCTTGGGTCTGGATGAAGTCCGCGCCGGCCTCGGCCTTCTTGGCGAGACGGATGACGCGCCAGTCGGTCGGCGGGCCCATGGGGGTCCACGCGGCGCCGATGAAGAGCTTGGGTGCGACTTCGAGGGGGTCGCCGCCGATGGTCGTGCCCTCGTCGCGCATGCACTTGAGCGTTGCGCAGAGTTGGATCGAGTCCAGGTCGTACACGTTCTTCGCGCCGGGGTGGCCCTTGAGCCGGCCGGCTGCGCCGAAGGACTGATGGTCGCCGGCGATGCAGAGGCAGTTCTTGATGCCGAACGCGGCCGCGCCGAGGATGTCGGCTTGGATCGCGATGCGGTTGCGGTCGCGGCAGGTCATCTGCATGACCGGCTCCATGCCGTCTTGCTGGAGCATAATCGCGCTGGCGATGGAGGAGATGCGCACGACCGCGGTCTGGCAGTCGGTGATGTTATACGCATCGGCCGAGCTGCGGAGCAGCTCCATCTTGTGTTTCACTTCGGCCGCATCCGCGCTCATGGGGGGGCCGAGTTCGGCGGTCACCGCGAAGTGGCCGGCTTGGATCACCTTTTCCAGGTTGCTGCCGCTCTTCACTTGAGGGTCTCCTTGGGGAATTCAGTCGTGTGAGTGCTTTCGGTGGGACCGGAGGCTATTCTTCTTTGGCGATCTTGAGGTCTTCGCGCACCATGCGCCGGGGCCCGCCGTCGCGGGAGGTGGACCAGTCCTTGGGCATCATGACCGCGTGCAGGCGGTCGAGCGTGCCGAGCTTCTTGCAGCGCTCGACGATGAGCGCCCAGGCGCAGTTGACGGGGCGGTCGGGCGTGGCGATCTCGCACTGGCCGTCGTCTTGCGTGCCGCCGCAAGGGCCGTTGAGGATCGTCTTGGCGCAGCGCGCGACCGGGCAGATGCCGCCGGTGATGTCGAGGATGCACTGGCCGCAGCCCGCGCACCGCTCGGCCCACTCGCCGTGCTCAATCGTCGCACCGAAGAACGTCGTGTCCAAGCCGGGGAATACCGGCACGTCCGTGCCTTGGTCCGAGACGTAGTTCACGCCCACGCCGCAGGCGATCGACACGACCGCATCGAGGCCCTCGAGGCCATCGAGGATGGGCTTGACAAACTCTTCCTCGCATTGCCGTCGGATCGTGTTCTCTTCGAACTCGATCTCCTTGCCTTCGGTTTTAGCCTTGAGGCGGAGGGCTTGGGCAAGCACACCCACTTCCTTTTCGCCGCCGGTCTGGCACACGGTGACGCATTCACCACAGCCGAGCACCAGAACCTTCTTGTAGTCCTTGATGAAGCCGTAGATTTCGTCGATCGGTTTGCTTTGCGCGACAATCATCGATGTTGCTCCGGGAATCGGTGTAGGGTGGGCCGTGCCCAATGCCATTAACCTTAAGGCATAGCGCGTCCTGCGTGGCCATCTTGGTTTGTCCACTGGAACACAGGATCCAGCCAGCTTTAGCTGGCTCTCTGCTTTGCCACCACGTTTACGTGGTGGACAGCAAGCAGTCCCTTCGTCGGTAGGAGCGCGCTTCAGCGCGGCTTCTCGATTCCATGACGCCAGGCAGAGAAGCCCTGCTGAAGCAGGCTCCTCCAGAATCGAATCGAGCGCCATCCTAACCACCAGATGAATCTGGTGGCAATCCGACAGGCCAGCTAAAGCTGGCCAGGGAGTGCGTCATTGCTCATGCTCCGCAGATCCGACGGACGGAGTGATCCTTAAGTTAATGGCATTGGGCAAGGCCCACCCTACTTTGCGTTTCTAATCTGCGCCGACGAGCGTGAGCTTGTCTCCGCCCACGCCGACGGCATCGAGAATCTGTTTCGTTCGGCCCACGCGCTTGGCGAGCCGGTCCATGGCGCCGCGGTAGCGGCAGTCTTTCTCATACTCCACGCGCACTTCGGCCACGCCCAACTCGAACGGCTTCATGAGGTCGACTTCTTCCGCGCGGGCGGTGGTCGTGACCGGGATCACGGCCACGGTTGTGCCGTTTTCTTGGACGATACGGTCCTGAAGCTCCTCGCGGGACTTTGCCTCTTGCGCGCAGACGATGTCCACGCGCTGCACGGGCTTGCCCGCTCCCTCAAGCAGCGTGACGATGCGGTCTTTGATGTCGCCGACCTTGAAGCGCTTGATGCTGATGGCCATGGCCGGGCACTCGACCGCGCACAGGCCACAGGCCTGGCACATCTCGGACGCCATGACCGCGATGTCGTCCACCGCGGGCACGCCGAAGGGGCACACGCGGAGGCAGGTGAGGCAGGCCGCGCACTTTGTTTCGTCGACCGCGGCCCCGGCCACGCACGACAGGCAGCGCCGCGCTTCGGCGAGGGCTTGCTCTTCGGTGTAGCCCAACTCGAACTGGACGAAGCTCTTCTTGCGTTCCTCTGGGGACATGGCCGGCATGGCCATGCGTTCGACGCGCTTGACGTGCTCGATCACGTCTTCGGGCATCTCGGCCACGTGCTCCACTTCTTGCTCAGGAATCGCCGGGGCCTGGCCCGTTTCGAGGTAGCCCATGGCGGCCTGGGCCGCACGATGGCCGCTGGCCACGGCCTCGATCGCCGCGCCGGGGCCGGCGACGACCTCGCCGCAAGCGAACACGCCTGCCACGTTCGTCGCCATGGTCTCAGGGCTGAAGTCCAGCCGGCCGCGTTCGTCGACGCGCACGTCGGTGCCCTCGACGAGGCCCATGTCCGACGATTGGCCGATGGCAAGGATGAGCATCTGGCCGGGGATCGTCGTCGTGTTCGCGTCGTTGTACTCTGGGGAGAACCGGCCCGCGTCGTCGAAGACTCGGGTGACCTCTCGGGTGAGAAGGCCGGTGATCTTGCCGTCCTCAACCACGACCTCCGTGGGGCCTTGTCGGTGGACGAAGCCGATGCCCTCCTCGAGCGCCTCGTGGCACTCCCAGTCCCACGCGGGCATCTCCTCTTCGTTTTCGAGGCAGACCATCTGCACGGTCTTGGCGCCAAGCCGCACCGCGGTGCGCGCCACGTCGACCGCAACGTTGCCGCCGCCGATAACAAGCACCTGGTCGCGCACGTCGACCGGCTCTTGAAGCGCGGCCGCGCGCAGGAAGGGCAGGGCGAGGAGCACGTCGTCGTGGTCGCCGTTCTTGAGTGGGATGCCGCGGCTGGTGGAAAGGCCGACCGCGAGGACGACCGCGTCGTGCTTCTTGCGCAACTAGTCGAGCGTCACGTCCTGGCCGACGCGCACCCCGGTCTGGATCTCGACGCCGAGCGCCTCGATGTCGTTGATGTCCTGCGCGAGCACTTGGTCCGGCAGGCGGTACTTGGGGATTGCGCAGGCGAGCAGGCCGCCGGGCTTAGGCAGGGCCTCGTACACGGTGACCGCGTAGCCTGCCTTGATGCAATCGTGTGCGACCGTGAGGCCGGCCGGCCCGGAGCCGACGATGCCGATGGTCTGCGGCTTAGTGATCTTGGCGGGTGCGCGCATGCGCTGCCGGTAGTCGAGCGCGCGTTCGGTGGCGAAGCGCTTGAGGTTGCGCAGCGCGACCGGCGCGTCCACGAATTGCCGCCGGCACTGCTGCTCGCAGGGGTGGTGGCACACGAGGCCGCATACGGAAGGAAAGGGGTTGAACTCGCGGATCTTCTCGAACGCGCCTTCGTAGTCGCCGCGGGAGATACAGTCCACATAAGCCCGCGTGTCGGTATGCACGGGGCAGGCCGCGCTACAGGTCGCGCAGACTTCGAGTTCGTCGTTCGCGTTGGGATCGTTTCCCATGCTCATATCCTCAGTGCATCACGCCGGGAATTCGGCGACAATGACGGTCGTTCGTTTGGGTCACGCGCTTGCACGATCGCGATGGCGGCGGGAAGCCAACTATCGTAGGGTTTCGCGCCCTTCACTCAGGCTGACGATGTGCGCCGTTCGTCTTGAGCAAACCGCGAGCCAGCCGGATCGGCGGGCCGAGCCTACCCCTCGACTTCGATGATGGCCAGCTTGCCGCCCACCTCCACCTCGTCGCCGTCTTCCACGAGCAGTTCCTTCACCTTGCCGCTCACTGGGCACGGCACGTCGAACGTGGCTTTATCGGTGACCATCTCAGCGAGGCTGTCGTCCTTCTCGATCGTGTCGCCAGGCTAGGCGTAGAAGAAGGAAAGCTGCGCCTTGTCGGGCGCGTCGTCGCCGAGTTCGGGGAGGGTGACGGTGTGGTCCATGTTGTGGGCTCCGGGGGCAAGCGGGTTCGCGTTGGAATCGTCAAAGTGCAACAGCGACGGCGTCTGTGGGCCGTCGCTGCTGGCTAACAAAGGAAGTGATATCAGAAAGGGGAGGGAGGTTCAAGTGGGTTGGGCGCGCCTTTCCTCCCGAACCGCCCGAATCTCGGCCTCCACTTCCGCCTCCGAAAGCGGCGCACTATCCACCTTGGCCAACCGGTCCGCCGCGCGCATGAGCCGGTCGGCGCGCTGGCGGCGGCATGCTTCCCTTATCAGAGATGTCACTGCCGCGGGCTTCAGCAGGCCCTTGGACTGCGCTTCTTCAGCCAGGCTGTCTGGGAGGGCGATCTTGAGTTCGAACGTCTTCATCCCTGTACTACATCGAAGACATTGAAGCTTCTTTGCACTTTTCAGATGGAGGCCGCGTCTGTTGCATGACACCAACGTCGTGGGGGCTTCCTTCGTGTGGAGGTCTGACACGGTGGAATGGCCAGCGCCATCCCGCTGGCCCGCGGCCGATCCTATTCCACATCCGTGGGTCCTGCTAACATCCGTGGGATCCATCCGAGTTTCTTGGTTGCGGCCAAACGGCCGCGCTAGATCCTCCAGTCACATGTGCATGTGCATCCGAACCATGCTCGCGCAGGACTATACCACGTCTCGTGGGGATCGGCGAGGATTCGGGCGCGCCCGTACACGCATAAGGGCGGCCGCTGTGGGCCGCCCTTGCGTGTCATGCATCGAGTGTCGCCGTGCCGCCTACGCGTGGATCGCGCGGCCGTACCACGCCTCCGCGGTCTCCATGATGCCCTCGGCCAGGGTGGGGTGGGGGTGGATCGTGTCCGCGACCTCTTCGATCGTCGACTCGAGCTTCATGGCCACCGCGATCTCGGTGATCATGTCCGACGCGCGCGGGCCGACGATGGCCGCGCCGAGGATCTCGCCGTACTGCACGTCGCCGATGATCTTGCAGAAGCCGGTCGCCGCGTTCATGGCCATGGCCTTGCCAGACGCCTGGTACTGCCACTTGGCGACCTTCACGTCGTAGCCGGCCTCCTTGGCCTGCGCCTCGGTCATGCCCACGGCCGCGACCTCGGGCTCGGTGTAGATGCACGCCGGCACGATGCGGTAGTCCATGCTGGCCGGGTGGTCCAGCGCGTGCTCGACCGCGACAATGCCTTGCTTGGACGCCATGTGCGCGAGCAGCATCTTCGCGGTCACGTCGCCGATCGCGTACACGTTCGGCAGCGACGTCTGGCAGCTCTCGTTGATCTTGATCGCGCCGCGGTCGGTCTCGATGCCCAGCTCCTCCAGGCCGAGGCCTTCGGAGTTGAGGCTGCGGCCCACTGCGATGAGCGCCTTCTCGGCCTCCACGGTCTTGTCGTTGGAGAGCTTGGCCTTCACGCCCTTCTTCGTCACTTCGAGCTTCTCGACGCGGGTCTTGGTGTAGACCTTGGCTTTGGCCTTCTTGAAGTGCTTCTCCATCTCCTTGCCCACGTCCCTGTCCATGCCCGGCAGCATCTGGTCGAGCATTTCGACGATGGTGATCTGTGCGCCGAAGTCGAGGAACATGCCGGCCCACTCGCAGCCGATCGCGCCGGCGCCGACCACGAGCATGCTCGCGGGCAACGCGTCGAGCTTGAGCAGGTCGTCGCTCGTGAGCACGGCCTTGCCGTCGTAGGGCATGCCGTCGAGCTTGCGCGACTCGGAGCCGGTCGCGAGGACGATCTTCTTGCACTCGACGGTCTGGTCGCCGGCGTCGCTTTGCACGAGGATCTCAGTCGGGCTGACGAGCTTGCCCATGCCCTGGATTACGTCGACCTTGTTCTTTTTCATCAGGCCGGCCACGCCGGCGCAGAGGCGTTCGACGACCGAGCCCTTGTACTGCTGCACGGCTGGCATGTCGACCTGCGGCTCGGCGCATTGGATGCCCACGTCGGCCGCGGTCTTGGCGAGCTTGTACACGTGCGCGCTGTGGAGCATCGCCTTGGTGGGAATGCAGCCGCGATTGAGGCAAGTGCCGCCCAGCTCGCGGTACTCGATGATGCACACGCTCGCGCCAAGCTGCGCGGCGCGAATCGCGGCCACGTAGCCGCCGGGGCCGGAGCCGATGATACCGATGTCGTAGGATGCCATAGTCTTGCCTAGCTTGTGCTGAGGGGGATTTCTACCACAGAGCGCACAGAGATGCACAGAGGGGGGAAAGAGCGTGGCTTGCCGGAGGGAGCGCCCTTGTCTTGGCTCCGTCTCTGTGTTCCTCCGTGCCCTCTGTGGCTCGTTTCTCTACCTGTTCAGTTTCGCAGCCTCGACCGTATTCTTGAGGAGCATGGCCGTGGTCATGGGGCCCACGCCGCCGGGCACCGGGGTGATGTGGGAGGCCACTTCCTTCGCGGCCTCGAAGTCCACGTCGCCCACGGTGATCATGGCTGTTTTGCCCTTGTCGTTCTTGAGCGGCGCGCCGTCTTCGTCGAAGCCCTTGGGGATGCGGTTGATCGCGACGTCGATGACGACCGCGCCGGGCTTGATCATGTCGGCGCTGATGAGGGGCGAGAGGTCCGGCAACTCTGGCTTGGGATTGTTGTCCGGATCCTTGCGCCACTTCTTGCGCGCGCTCGAATACTTGCGGTACACCGCGGCGGCTTTGCCGGCCGCGACGAAGAGGATGTCCGCGTCCTTCGTGTGGTGCGCGAGGTCTTTGGTGAAGACGTGCGCGACGCGCGTGGTCGCGTTCAGGCCGAGCATGAGCACCGCGATGGGCTTGCCCACGATCTCGCTGTGGCCCACGACCGTGCAGTTCGCGCCCTGGATGTCTACGCCGGTCTTCTTGACCAGCTCGACCGCGCCGACCGCGGTGCAGGGCCCGAGGTTCACGTCCGCGTACATGAGCATGCCCATGTTCGTGGGGTTCATGCCCTCCACGTCCTTGTTGGGTGCGATGAGGGATTGGATCTTGCGCGCGTCCACGCCCGCGGGCACGGGCATCTGGAGGATGATGCCGGTGCATTCGGGATCCGCGTTGAGCTTCTGCACGTGCTCGACGAGCGCGTCCTCGGTCGAGTCGAGCGGCAGTTCATCGAGCGTGTATTGGATGCCGGCTTCCTCGCAGCTTTTCTTCTGGCTCTTCACGTACATGCGCGAGCCAAGGTCGTCATTGGCTTGGACCGCGTGCAGGTGGGGAGCCTTGCCCTGGGCCTTCAGCTCCTCGATCTCAGCCTTCAGTTTCCCGACGATTTCCGCGGCGATAGCGTCGCCGTCAATGATTTGGGCGGACATGCGCGTTCCTCATTTGAGAAGGGGGCGAATGGGGATGGCGGGTGCGTCTTCGGGAGGCGCCGCCTCGCCGACTGGCGAAACGAAGATTATAGCGAGGACAGCAGGTGCATATCAAGGCGTGCGGATCGAGGCGCGAGTGGCACACCACCGGGCGCTTGGGAGCGAAGTCGAAAATGTGATACTATACCCACACGGGTGGGGTTGTGTGTCTGACGGCCTGGGCAGCGCTTGCCGCGGTGTTTTGGGCCTATAGCGGCCGCCGCGCGACGATGCTGGCTGCGCGCATGGCGCACGCGTTTTGATGCGAAGCCCAGGGCCGTCTCCCGTTCAAGGAGCGGCGAGGTTCACTGCCCGGCTCCCGAGATCAGACCTCTCGACCGCGGCAAGGACAAGAGGAACGAGAAACCAATCATGAACGAACGCTGGAGTGTGATCCGTCGATGGCTTTGGCGAGGGCTCAAGCTCGCCGCGGCCGCCGCGGCCATTGGCGCGGTGGTCTACTCGATCAAGTTCTCTCCCGTGCCCGTCACCCCGTACCGTGTCGAGCGCGGCGAGATCGTGGGCGAGGTCATGGGCACGGGCACGCTGGAAGCGCGCGTCAAGGCAACGATCAGCCCCAAGATATCCGGCCGTATCTCACAGGTTTTTGTTGACCAGGGCGACCAAGTCTCAGCGGGCAAGCTGCTTGTCACACTCGACGATGACGAACTCAAGCAACAGGTCGAGATCGCTCGGGCCAGCCTGGCGGCCGCGCAGGCCGCGCTGGCGCGATTGAAAAGTGACAAGGACCGCGTGGTGGCGATCTTGGTCCAGGCCAAACAGCACTACGCGCGATGCCAGTCGCTGGCCGCCGAGGAGGCTCTGACGCCAGATGAGCTGGATAAGGCCAGCGAGGCGCTTGCCGTCGCACAGGCGGGTGTTGGGAATTCGGAAGCGGCCATCACGGAGGGCCAGAAACAACTCATTGTCGCTGAGAAGACCCTTCGATACCACCAAACGAGGCTGGCGGACACAGAGATCTGCGCACCGTTCGATGGGTTGATCGTGCGTCGCCAGCGCGATCCCGGCGACGTGGTCGTGCCGGGCAGCGCGGTGCTGACTCTCGTGTCCACCGACGAGCTGTGGATCAGCGCTTGGGTGGATGAAACCGAAATGGCCAAGATCCGGCCGGACCAAAGCGCGCGCGTCGTGTTCCGGTCCGAGCCCGAACGTTTCTACACTGGCAAAGTCTACCGGCTGGGCCGGGAAACCGACCGCGAAACGCGGGAGTTTGTCGTGGACGTGCAGGTTCTCGAACTGCCCACGAATTGGGCGGTGGGCCAACGAGCGGAAGTCTATATCGAAACGGGACGGAAGCAAGCCACGCGGCTTCGTCCCGCGTATGTCACGTGGCGCGAAGGCCGCGCCGGCGTGTTCATCAACGTGGGCCAGCGCGCGGCGTGGCGTCCGCTTAAGCTCGGCATGCGCGGCCGCGGCCTGGTGGAGGTCCTCGACGGGCTGAAGCCAGGCGATCTGGCGATCAAGCCGTCGGACCCCACAACGAAGTTGACCGAAGGACGAAGGGTTATTGCGCGGTGAATCTGGCGACCAAAGACATCCGACACAATCTGGGACGCTTTGGCCTGACGGCCGTCGGCATCGGCATGCTGCTCATGGTCGTGATGGGCATGGGCGGCATCTATCGGGGTATCATCGAAGACGCCACGGTGCTGATCGACCGAGTGGGTGCGGATTTGTGGATCGTGCAGCGAGACACGCGCGGCCCCTTCGCCGAACTCTCCCGCGTGCCCTCCAGCCTCGTTCATCGCGCCGAGGCCGTGCCCGGCGTTCGAAACGCCAGGGAATTCGTGTACCACACCGTCCAACGTGAGCACCACGGCCGGCCGCTTCGCATCGCGGTCATGGGCCTCGGATGGCCGACGGACAAAGGCGAGTGGGCGCCGCTCATTGCCGGCCGGCCCCTGGCGCAGAATCATTACGAAATGATCGCCGACAAGTCACTCGGCCTGCGCTTGGGCGAACGGATCAAACTCGGCAAAGACATATACACCGTCGTGGGAGTCATGACCAACATGATCAGTTCGGGCGGCGACGGCATCGCCTTCTTTGCCTTCTCCGACGCGCAGGCCATTCAGTTCGACAGCCCGGGGGAAGCCATTCGCCTCCAGCGAGCCGCGCGGCAAGCCCGGGGCATGCGCAGTGAGTTGGGTGCGAAGCAGCCTGCGTTGTTGGAGTATGCCCTAAAACCGGTTTCCGAAATACCCGCTGTCTCGCGTCCCGACATCAGCGCGGTGATGGTCTCCCTCGCGCCCGGCGCCGATGCGGGCGAAGTGGCCTCCATCATTGCCGGCTGGGGCGATGTGTCCGTGTATACGCGACGGGGCGAACGCGAGTTGTTGCTCAAAGGCACGGTCGAGAAAACGCGGAGGCAGATTGGGCTGTTCCGTGTCCTGTTGACCGCGATCGCCGCCATCATCATGGCCCTGATTCTGTATACGCTGACACTCGACAAGATCCACTCGATCGCGTTGCTGAAACTCATCGGCGCGCCCAACACAACGATCTTGGGGCTCATCGTGCAGCAGGCGCTCGTCCTCGGCGTGCTCGGATACGGCATCGCCTATCTGTTGGGCCAGCGCATCTTTCCGAGGTTCCCCCGACGCGTCATCTTGACCAACGACGACTTGCTGCAACTTTCCTTTATTGTGCTTGCCATTTCGATCCTCTCCAGTTTGCTCGGCATTTGGAAAGCGATGCGAGTGTCCGCAAGCGAGGCGCTGTCGTAGGGGCCGCATCCCTATGGCCCACCGAACTCCGCGCAGATCGAATCACGGCGAACGATGAACGACACCTTGGCCATCGAAACGCAGGGCTTGACCAAAGTCTACGGCAGCGGCAACACCGAAGTCGTCGCCATGCGCGACGCCTCCATGGCCGTGCGCCGGGGAGAAGTCGCGGCCTTGCTTGGCCCCAGCGGCTCCGGCAAGTCGACGTTTCTCACCGCGGTTGGCCTGATCAACCCGCCCACCTCCGGCCGCGTGATTATCAGCGGACAGGTGGTCTTGGACGGCCCCCTCGCGAAGACCGATCTGAGACGCTTTCGTCGCCAGCAAATCGGATACGTGTTTCAGAAGTCGAACTTGATTCC
>JAJRTI010000045.1 GCA_024278415.1 Planctomycetota bacterium
CAGCGCCATGGCGCGAGCGAACCCAGCCGTGTTCCTTCGTGACCTTCGTGTGCTTCGTGGTTTGGAGATGCGATGTTCGTGAGAAATGCGGGATAAACGAACAAGGGCGGGGAATCTTGCCGAGCAATCCTGCTCCGTTCACTCCCATCTGTCAATACACGCTCGATCCAGGAGTTTCCCCATGAGATTTGCTAATCCGCGCGGGAGACGCCGTGGGCTTGTAGTAGGGCCATTCATGGCCCGTCAGTAACGCTGAAAAACGGGCGATAAATCGCCCTACTACAAACGCCCCGCGCGTCCCGCACGACCCCGGGTACCTAACAATCGTTGTAAGAAACCGGGGACGCCAGGCTTGCGGTAGGACGGGTGAGAATTCTGGGGAAACTCGTGACGTCTGGATCTTACTCCGGCGCCCGCCGGTCAAACACAGGCGGAAGGACTGTTCGTGGCGAAATGGACGCGGTTCCCCCGATCTGTCGGTCCACCGCAGCGTCATCTACGGGTCTTGAAGCGATACGTCTTGAACGTCCACATCCGGCCTTCATCGTTCGTTACCAGGACACGATAGTAGTACGGTGTGTCGAGCTTCAGGCCCTTCAGCACCACTAGGTTGTGGCCGTTCTTCAATGATGCGATCTCGGCCTCGTGCGCCCAGGAGCGATCATCCGCCTGGGTGGACTTGCTGACCTCGGAACGTCGTTCCGTAGCATGCAGCTTGCGTTTCGCGAACGTCAGGCAATCGATCGTGCCATAGTAGATTTTGGCACGCGCATTCGGCCCGGCCCGGACCATGGCGATGTCGAGGGTGACCCCCGTCTCCGCGATTCTGATCGGCTTCACGTTGCCGAACTCGGCCGGCAAACGGTAGAGCTGCCTGGTGGCATCCGGCGCCAGGTACTCGGGCAGCGCCACCGGCTCGGTTAGTTCGGGAGGCTTCGTGAACTTGTAGTGCCGCAAGCCCCCTGTGCCCATCGCGAACTCGCCGTCGGACGTGATGCGCCAAAACTTGTTGGCTATCCCCCTCCCGCGACACCTGAACCTATCCATCGCGTACCACTTGCCATCATCGCCCATGTGCCAGCCACGCCGACGCACCTCGCGCACCAGGTCTCCCGTCCGCTGCACATGCGGCGGGCCTGGCACTTCGCAAAACGAACCGGGATAAAGGTGCAAGATCGGCTTGCCGCCGCTCCACTTGCGGCCGACCGCATACAACTGCCAGCGTCTGCTCGGATGGTCCCAGAAGTAGCCGTAGAATGTGTTGTACTTGCCGTCCGCCTCGACCCGCAGCGCCTGAACGCAGACCTCGGGTCGGTCGGGCATCGGCACCCAGGGGCCTCGGATCTTCACGCCCGACCCCTCATGCCCAAATCCACCGAACTCCGCTTTCGGTGAGCCAGCCGCCAGCAAGTGCGGCATCCGTTCAAGCGGCGGAACCGTCCCCCTGCGGCCCGAGGCCCACATCGAGAAATTGAAGTTACCGTTCGAACGTCGGTCCGCGTTGAACGCGGTCCCGTAATACCCGAACGGCGTCGTAATCGGCGAGTAATTGTAGCTGTCGCACACGCTGCGGGTGGCCATCACCCACATTCGGCTCGCCTTCAGCTTGGAGCAGGTGTATCCACCGTGCACCGCGGCCGGACGCCAACGCGCTCGCAGCAACTGGGCACCCTCGACCGCAGGGCCATACACATCCACCGTATGCAACTCGCCCACGCCGCTCCCGTTGTTGTCCGCAATCTTCATGGCCGAAACGGCAAACGTATGCTCGCCTGGCTTCACCACATCAAACGCCAGATCCCACGGCTGTGCCGCGGTCGGCTCCGCCGCAACCGTGGTCACCCTCCGCGACTGCCCCGCAAACGCGACCTTCAACTGCGAGCCCGCGGCCGTGGCCGCCACCTTCATGTGGACGTCGAACCGCACCTTGCCCGGCTTGGCAATCCATACGTGCCAGCGAATCGTCCGGCCCGGCCGCTTCCAGCGTCCAAGATACGCGAAGTTCGGCCGAATCAGGTTCTCGTCACCCACCTTCGGCAGCGTGGAGGCGCCCATCGCCACACAGGCGCCGGGTTCAAAGAACCCGTTGCTGGCCGTGAAGATGAGCTTCCCGTTCTTCGCCGGTTGGCCGTTCAGATAGAACTCCCGTCCTTCGTCATCCACCCCGGCCTTGAACATGGCCGGTGGCATCTCAAGCTGCCCGAGGCACTTGGGTGCGGTCAGCGGAATTTCTGCGGCGCCGGCCGCAACACCCCCCAGCGCGACAGCCATCAACACCTTCAGCATCAGCATATCTCCTTTCCTGGTGACCGGGTCGATGAAATGACGCGCGATGGCCCAGCTACGGACGACGCACCTGCGCGGCCACCGCCTCCCTGGAGTGCGGTAGCTTGACCGCGCATGAGTCTGGGGCCACCATACGAAATAGGACGTAGCGGGGCCAGGTCGTAGCCTGCGACCTTCTGCGTTCAGCGACTGGCAGAACGCGGCACGGTGTCAGGGGGATGCGTGACCGAAGTTCTCACAGTGCCCTCGTCTTCACTTCATGTGGCGGCTCGCAAACGTGTAAGGGGAAACGCGTGCCGTGTTCATGTCCAGGGGTCTTAATGCCCTAAACTAAACTATGAGGAAGCGCGATAAGAAACAAGAACCTTGAGCGGAATGCCTTCGCATTCCGATGCTTGCCTCACGGTAGTGTCGGAACGCGAAGGCGTTCCGCTCCTGGGTTGCGGGCGAAGCCCGCCGTGTTACAGCATTCCTCACATCCGTATAGCGTTATAGAGAGCAACGCCGTGAGGCTCTGTTGATTTGGCGGCGGCCCCCAGCTAGTGTCGCGTCCCGCAAGTTCGTTTACCCAATCGGAGGGTGCGTAGGGCGGGCCATGCCCAATGCCACGAACTTAGGGCGTAGCGCGTCACGCGTTGCGATGTTGGTCCTTGCGCTGGGACACCGCATC
>JAJRTI010000696.1 GCA_024278415.1 Planctomycetota bacterium
AAAGAGGTCGGAGGTGTCCCACGGATGGCAGAGCCGACCCACGGATGCAGAGCATGATTGGCGCAGACCATGGGGACAGCTTTGCCGCCTTTGGTGGCGCAGACCCCGATGCGGGCGGTGGTCGCTAAGAGGCCGACATCACGCAACTTACGGATGCCGCCGCGTGAAAAGTGCAAAGAAACTTCGATGGCCTCGACGTTAGTAGTACAGAGAGCACAGAGAAGAGCCTTGCCATTCTTTCCAGGCCCCTTCTCTGTGCCCTCTGTGTTCTCTGTGGCTTCCTGTTGTGTTGCGGCCGAAGGCCGCGTTAAGTGAACGATGACGTGAACGATCCGCACCTGTTTGACTGCCATTTCGGGACCGGCCTGTAGCCGAAGCCGCCAGGCTTCGGGCGTTACGGCGAAAATGCCCCTGCCAATGGGTGCGGATCTTCAGCCGCACCGGTTCTGCCATCAGGGCGGCTCGTGCCATTCGTTGCGTTCTATTAATTCGTTGCCACTCCTTGGCACGTCTCGGCGAGCGGGTTGTGGCAACGGTCCGTCTGGGGACACGATGCGATCCGCCTGCGGCGGCTTCCGCATCGCGTCCCCGAGGGTCTACCTGATCCGCACCTCCTTGCCCGTCTCCGACGACTTGTAGATTGCGTCCATGATCTGCATGAGCTGCACGCCTTGCTCCGCGGACGCGAGGGGCGTGCGCTTCTTCTGGATGCACTCGACGAAGTGCGCGACCTCCCCGACGAACGGGGCCGCGTTGGGCAAGGTCGGCGTCACGTCGATCGGCACGCCGTCGCGCTCGGAGAAGATCACGAGCGGGTCGAACTCCGCTCCGCCCTTGGTGCCCGCGACCTGGATGATGCTGCCGCCCCGTTGGTTGAGCGCCCAACTGCACTCGAGGATCATCGACGCGCCATTCTCGAACTTGATGAGCGCGAAGGTCGAGTCGTCCACGTCGAACTTCACGCCCTTGGGCACCGTATGGCCGAACTTGAGATACGACGCGCCCGACACTGCGGCCGGCTTGGGGCAGCCGAGCAGATACCACGCGCAATCGAGCGCGTGCACTCCGATGTCGATGAGCGCGCCGCCGCCGGAACGCTTCTTGTCCACGAACCACGACGACGCACCGAGTGGGATGCCGCGGCGCCGGTGGTAGACCGCGCGGGCGAAGTACACGTCGCCCAACTCCCCCTTGTCGATGTAGTCCCGCACGAGCATGGTCGGCGCTTGGAACCGCCGCACGAGCGCGTACATGAGCACGCGCTTGTGCTTCTTCGCCTCGTCGGCCATCTTGCGCGCCTCCTTGGCGTTTAGGGCCGGCGGCTTCTCGCAGATCACGTGCTTGCCCGCGCGCAACGCGTCCATCACGATGGGCGCATGGAGGAAGTTGGGCAGGCAGACGCTCACCGCGTCGATGTCCTCGCGCTTGAGCATCTCGTTATGGTCCGCATAGACGTCCGGGATGCCCTGCTCAGCGGCGAAGCTGTTGGCCAGATCCTGGTTCATGTCGCAGACCGCGACGATCTCCGCTTGGGCGCATACGTTGTAGCTCTTCGAGTGTTCGCGGCCGGCCCAGCCGAGGCCGATGGTCGCGGTGCGGATGGTCTTGGGCATGTCGTGGGGCTCCTGGGTGAGAATGGTTGATGGTTAATGGTTGATGGTTGATCGCGGAGAGGACGCCGCGGCCAGCGCTCGACGGGCGTTGGCGATGTGAAGCAATCCAGAGGCGAGGGTGGAGAAGAGCATGATGTAGATCAAGGCTTGCGTCAAGTGGTTTGCCCACGCGATGCCTCGCAAGTGCGCGGCGTAGATGCAGAGCGCGCAGATGGCCGCGTACTGGGTTACGATCTTCTGCTGCCCCAGCCACCAGAAACCCCCGTACTTCACGCCCTGCGATTCGACGTAGCCGCGCAGGCCGCTGACGAAGAACTCGCGGGCAATGACGATGGCCACCACCCACGGGGCCAAGCCCGCGTCGAGGCCCAAGCACATGACCAGCGCGCCGCAAATGATGACCTTGTCCACGATGGGGTCCATGCGCCGGCCGAGGTCGGTGCATTGGTCGAGCTTCCGCGCGAGCCAGCCGTCGAGCACGTCCGTTGCGGCCGACAGGAGCAGCACCACAACCGCGGCGTCCAGGCAGGCCGGAGAGCCGATGCCAATCAGCACGAAGAAGGCCGGCGCCAGCAGACACAGCCGGGCAAAGGTCAGGCAGTTGGGGACAGTCATGTCAAAACCGAGCTACTGCTTGCCGTCCATACACAGCAGGGAGCCGTCCGCGAGCGCAAGGTAGAGGCGGCCGCCGGCCGCGATCATGCCGTCAAACACGGGCAGGCTATCCAGCTCATACTCGGCGCGCTTGGCGCCGTCACCAGTCGATACCGCCCATAGCCGCGCGCCATACTTGCCCTCCCACGCGGCCAGTGCATCGTCAAGCGCAGCACGCGCCTTTGCATCGCTGCGCATGAGCGACCGCACGTCCACCGTGGTCTCATCGAGCACGTCCGGCGGCCCGGCGATGAACAGCGTCTTGCCGGCGTCGCGCCCTTGCGCGCGGGCGAGCACCATGGCCCTGACATGGAGGGGAACCTCCTGCTTCCAGCGGTACGGCACGCGCGTGCCATACATTCCAAACCGCAGAATACCCTGCCACTTGCGGGGCCAACGCCGTTTGCCCCGGGACATGCGGCCCAGCTTGGTGCGCACGTCCGTCGCAAAAAGCTGATACTCCAGCGGCGTCCACCAGCCCCAGTATTGAGGCCGGCGACCGAAGCCGTACACGGACGTCTCGTCGTACACCAGGATTCGGCCCGCCGGCGTATACACCCCGGCCATGTAGTACGGGCAGCACGACTGGAAGAACGTCCCCAGCACCCAATAACTGCGATGCCACCACGAGTCGTCGAGAAAGCCCGTCGGGCTGAACAAGTGCACTCCCCGCTCCGGGTTCTGGTAGAGCTGATTGCCGCTGGCGTGTCGCTTGGGCCACGTCGGATCCATCTTGAACAGCGACTGGAAGTCGCCCACGACTTGCAGCGTCTGGGGGTCAAGACGTTGGTAGCGCATGAACACGAAGCGGCCGTCGCTCGATAAGATGTCCGGCAGCGACCCGGCCATGTTCATGCCGTGGATGTCGGACGGCCGTTGCCGCCCAGTGTCGGGGTCGAAGCTGTTGATGTTCGATTGGGACAGCACCTTGCCAGTCGCCGCGTCGAGCTTGTAGAGGAAAAGCCCGCCGTCGAGGTACGACGAGCGGCCGGCCACGCAATAGGCCGCACCGTCTTCAACCAACACGCTCCCATGTGCGGGCCAGACCGACTCGACTTGCTCGAACGCGACGAGCTTGCGGTCGGACGGCGCGGCTCGGAAGCGCCACACCAATGCTCCGTCCCGGGCGCGCAGGCAGTACACCCACCCATCCGCGCTGCCGAAAAGCACCCGCCCCTCGTACACCGTGGGAGGCGAATCGACGCGGCCGCCGGCCGTGAAGACCCAGCGCGCTCGGCCGCTCGCCGCGTCGAATGCGTGGACCGTGTGCGCGTCGACGCGTGCCACCAAGACCAAGCCATCGGCAACAACGGGGCTCGTGAGCTGGCCCCCCAGCTTCACGCGCCAGCGCGGCGCCAAGTCGCTGGGCAGCGCGGTGCTCGCGTAGCCGCTTCGCCGCGCGTCATGCCGATACGTAGGCCAATCGCCCCCGGCCTCCGACCTCTGCCCACTGACTTCTGACTTCTGACCTCTGACTTCTGACCTCTGGTCGCCGTACGCCGGCCCTCTTTCGAGCCGCACACCCGTGTCGGGCTCGGCCTTGTGTTTCGCGGCAGGCGCCACCGCCATGAACCCGTTGACTTTGGCCTGAAGGTAACACGCGCACGAGTGCGGCGGAGCGTAGATCAGCCCGTTGCACGGCAACACTCCGTACTGGCAACCGCCGCGTATCCAGTGGTTTTGCCGAGTGTCGCCCGACTCCAGGTCGATGAACTCGATGCCCGTCCGGCCCAACACGATGAAGCGATCGGTGGCCTTGTCGCGGTAGCAGCGGTGGTGATGGTTCGGGGTGAACGCGCCGTCGGTCTTGAGGCGCTTGATAACCTTCCCCGTCTTGAGGTCGCGGCCCTCGGTGAAGTCCGGGCCCTGCCGCGCCACGTCCTGCCCGATCCAGACCGCGCCGTCCACCACGAACACGTCCACCGCCGCGTGGTAGCCCTCGTAGCACGACGTGGTCCACAGCGTCTCGCCGGTCTTGGCGTCCAGCGCGGCCAACTCGCCCGGCGGCCAGCGTTTGAGCAAGTTCGCCCTGAACGCGTCTTTCCGGGAGGGCCGTTGGGGCTTCCACTGCGTCAGCCGATCCGCGCACAACACCACGCCGCCCTGCACCACCAGCGTGGGCGCGGACCAATCCGGCCGCTGGAGGGTGGCCGGCCGTTCGTGGCGCCACAGCGCTCTGCCGTCGGCCATGGACACGCACACCACCTCTTGGCTCGTCTGAAAGAATGCGCGCTCGCCGCCGATCGCAAGCGTGGTGGGCATGAGGTTGCGGGCTTCATGCTGCCACAGCCGCCGGCCCGTGGCCGCGTCAAAGGCCATGACCTTATGGTGTCTGGCAGACAGATCCGCGACCGCTCGTTTGATGGGGTCGTCGTCGCGGATCAGCTTCACCCAGTCGATCTTGACCTGGATGCCGCCTTCGTTGACCGGATCGAATCGCAGCTTGTTGATCTTGCCGCTCTTGCCGCCCCAGCGCTTGCGCCGTTCGCTGCCTCCGCCGGGGCCGTGCAGTTGGGTCGCGTTCAGGTCATGGTAGTACGTGTGCCAGCCCTCGCGCACCGGCCCGAACGCGAAGCCCTGCCACTCGCCGTCCGGGCTCCAGTAGTAGACCTGCCCCCGGCTCGCACGCGACGCATACATCCGCACCGCGAAGAGGCTGTGCGAGCCGTCGATCAGCTTGCCGTCTCGGTTCAGCTCGAGCACCGGGTCGGTCTCCGTTGAGAAGCTCATGACGCCGTCCGCGAAGGTCACGTCCTTTGTGTGGCCGGTCCCCTGCACGTCGCTCGCCTGGCTCATGTCCCACGGATCGCCGCGGACGTTCTCCGCCCACCCAGTCGCGGGCGCGAGCATCGCGGAGAGCTTGCGCTCGCGGACCTCGGCCTGCGCCTCTTCGTCCAGCGGGCTCCCCACGGCCGCCACAAGCGCGCCGTCCTGGAACAGAATCTCCTCCGTCCCTTCGGTGCCTGCATACGTCTTGAGCGTCTTGCCCGTGGCCGCGTCGAGGCACACGAGCGGCGCCTTGTACCCCAACGTGGTATACACGCGGTCGCCGACCGCAACGAGCCGCCGCGTGAGCGCGGGCGGGCCTTGCCGAAACGACCAGAGGTGCGGATACCACGACGTGATCGCCCGCTTCCACAACAACACGCCGTTGAACGCATCCCGCGCGACGAGCGACCACTTCGGCGAGAGGAGGATCGACGCGGCCGGGGCCTCGTCGGCAATGTAGAAGAGCCGCCCCCCGGCGGACACGGCCGTTGTCACGCTCGCCAAGTGCTCGTGGTGCCGCGCGAGCTTCGGGTCGCTCACCCATTGCGTGCGCCGCGGCGGCCCGACCACCCGGTCGCGCGCGACCGCGTTGTTGGTCGCGTCGTGGAGGAAGTGGGTCCATTCGTCGATGTCCTTCGGCCGGGGCTTCACAGTCTTGCGCCACGCGCCTGCTTGCTTCACGTACGCCACGCCCAACGGAGCGAGCACCCGCATGACCTCCCTCATGGGCACTTGGCCCAAATCCTCGGCCACCACCAAGTTGACCAAGTTATCAATGTAAGGCAGCCGCGGGCCGCGCAGCACCTCCACGGACACCGGCCCGTACACGTCGATGGAGCGAAGATACTCCCGCACCCGGGCCACATTCTCCGCATCGGTGTCGAGGCCGTGCACGAGGTAGCGGTCGTTCGCACGCAGCGCCGCGGTCAGCTTGCCGTCTCCGCAACCCAGGTGCACCACGAGCCCGCCCTTGACGCCCGTCGCCGCGAGGATCTCCCGGGCGGTTTGCTCGGCATCCGCGGCTGTCGCGGCGACGCTGCACGTAGCCATGAGGATGATGGCCAGTCGGGCCAAGGGGCGGGTGCCTTTGAGAGTCGGCATCATAAGGTCTCCATGTTGATGATCCCAGGGCCGTATCGTACGCCCCGCTTCAGGGGCAGTCAAGGCAGCCCACTTCCGCCGGCCCCAAGTTCCTGCGGACCAGGAGGTCCGCACTTATGGGCCACGGACGACACGTTCGTGACCAGTCAGGAGGTAGCCGCAGCCGCCAGGCAGCGGGCCGCATCCAGCATGCGGCTACCGGCGCCGGTAGAGTTCCGGCCGGCGCTGCTTCAGCAGCACCGCGCGCAGATCGCCCTTTGCCACCGGCCGATTGAAACGGCCGTACGTCTTCAATCGCTGTTCAGCCGGGATGCCGCGCTTGACCGGGTCGGGATACACGCCAGCCTTGCGCACGGCCTCGGGCCACTCGTAGTACTGGGGCCGCACGTCCAGGTCGATCCGCGACACGATGGGCGGGTTGTTGACGCGGAACTGCGACCCGGCCAAGACCATCGCCCAAGGGTCCATGATGTACGTGCGATGGTCGCGCTCGCCGCCGCCCCCCGCGGCCCGCAGCAGGAAGTACCCGTTGTCGATGCACCGCACGGCCTCGCGCAGGCGGATGTACTCGCTGTAGGGCCCGGCATCCTGCGTGCTCAGCAGCATGAGGTCCACCTGGTGCAGCCCGGCGACGCGGTCGATCTCGTGCGCGCCTACGTCCGCGCAAATCTTCGTGCAAATGCGCCCGAAGTCCAGATCGAACACCCCGACCTTGTCGCCCGCGCGGTAGAACTTCGACGCCTTCGAGGTGGTCTGATTGATCTTGGTGTACCGCCCGACCTCGCGGCCTTGCCGGTCGTAGAGGATCGATTCGTTGAAGCCGCGCTCCAATTCGCCGGCAATGACCACGTACATCCTATTCCGCTTCGCCGCGTCCGCGATGCGGGCCAAGCGCTTCCGATTCCGCTCGCGGTACTTCACGACCTGCTCATCCGTGCGATACCACACATACTCCCACAGCAAGACGATGTCGCAGCCCCGCTTGCCGCACGCGTCGAGCTTCGCATCGAGCCGATCCAGGTTCGTGTCGCATTCGATCGCGGCCGCGTGGATGACGCGCTTGGCCCCCTTGGGCCGCTTCCAGGGCGCGGGCAACTCCGGCGCGGTGATGAGAGCGAACTTCCCGGTCGTGGCATACCCCCAGTCATGCGGCCGGCCGCCGAGCCGGGAGCGCGGGATGGCCGCGAGCGCGACTCCGCCTTCGTGGCCCGAATCGGCGATCGTGTGCCCGGTGCGGTCAAACACCTGCGCGCGGCCGATGGGCCACGAGCCGGTCCACGAGAATCGGTCCCTATACCCGCCGTAGCCTTGCTTGCCGGCGTAGCGTGCAACCACGAGGTGGAATCTGTTCTGAGATGCGCGGCCGCGAAGCGTCGTCGTGATCGTGTGCTCGTCCCGCACGGGGAACGGGCTCGTGGACCACACGACGAGCGACGCGCCGCGGCGGCGCAGGACCGTGTCGATCTCGGGGAAGTAGTGGTCCGTGCCGATCTTCATGCCGATCGCGCCAAAGTCCGTCGCGAATACCGGGAGGTCGTCGCCAAGATCGAGGTCGTCCTCGTAGGGCAGGCGGTGCGACTTGCGGTACTTGCCAACGATCTTGCCCTTGCGGTCGCAGAGGAACGACGTCACGTATGTCTTATCGCCGTCTTTCTCCCGCAAGTTGCCCACGACGTACATGCCGTACTGCGCGGCCTTCTTAGCGATGGCGTTGGACGCAGGCCCGGGGATAGGCTCGGCGGGCTGGAACACGCACTCCTGGGGCAAGCATGCCAGGTCCGCGCGCAACTGTCCGGCCTCGTCGAGCGCGCGCTGGGTGTCTTCGAGCGTGCGGTTGCCTTCGTCCCAGATCAGCGAGATCGCGGCGACGCGCACGCGGCGACTGCGGCGAGCGAAGCGCTCTTCGGCCACCGCGCGTTTCGCTCCTTTCGGACCAACGAACACGATGTCGTCCACGAACACGTCCGCTTTCGTGCCTCCTCGGTTGTGCACCGCGATGATGACGCTGCTGACCCAACCGTCGGCCGCGCTCTTGTCCCCGCGCGCGCACCAGGCCTTGAGCGTTGCGTACGCGTTCTTGACCGTGACTTGCTGCCACTTGGGCGACGCGGGCAC
>JAJRTI010000697.1 GCA_024278415.1 Planctomycetota bacterium
GCAAGCCTTGGGTAAGCAAACAGGCAACGGAGTGAGAGCCTCGTAGAGGCGACAGTATGCCCGTTCGCACGGTACTGTCGCCCCTTGCGGGGCTCTGTGAACGCCGCGATCAGCGTTCCCAAGGCTTACGCCTTGGGCCCCCGGGCGGCCGTTGACCCCCGCCGCCTGGCTATTGACTGCCGCGCCTACGGCGCTGAAAACCGTTAAGTCAGCGCCATTGGGGACAAGCCCCGTGCTGGCGTGGCAAACTTGACACAACTGTCACGCTTTCGCGTCTTGGAGACGACTAGTCCCGGCGCTCATCCATGATCTCGACGACCATCTGGCAGAGCGCGGCCGGGTAGAGCGGCTTGCGCATGGTGCCCTCGAAGCCCGCGGCCGTGGCCTTGGCCTCTGCGTCGTCGTTCACGCGCGGGGTGAGCATGACGATGGCCGGCGCGTCGGCCGGGGCGCCGCGGGAGCCCCGGATCGCTTCCGCCACCTGGAACCCGTCCCCCTCGGGCAGCACCGTGTCGACCACGACCACGTCCGGCTTGTAGCGTCCGACCATTTGTAGGCCATCGGGCGCGGTGCGGGCCCATTCGAGCCGGTAGTTTTCCTTCCGGAGCATGTCCATGACCGTGAGCGCGAGGTCGGGGTCGTTGACGATGAGGACCACGCAGGGCATGGTAGCGCCGCCGGCCTGGGGCGGCGCCGGTGCGGGCGGCTTCGGCTCCCGCCTCTCCTCCACCTCTTCATCTTCTTCGATCATCTCGACAGCGGCTTCCTCCTCGTCGGGCACGTCGTTGAGAGCCTTGCACTTGGGGCATCTGGCTTTCTTACCGGCGGCGCTGTCCGGCACGATCAGCGTCTTGCCACAGACACATTTCAACTGGATGGGCATCGTGGAATTGACCTGCATGAATAGCTGACGGCGGCAAACTGCCCCCGGTGCAGCGCGATGGGTATGGGTGTTGGGGCGCCCTCGGCTCTCTCCTTGCCCTGGGTCTCCCCGATGGGGCTGCGGCCCTACGGCGCGCCTGTCTCGAACGCCTTGACCGCCTCATCCATGGCGTCGTACACGCTGAGCACGTGCGAGAACCCAAGCAAATCGAAAAGCCTCCGCGTCTTGCGGCTCAAGCCGGAGATCCGCACGTCGCCGTTGTGCTCTCTTGCGCGCGTATGGATGTTGAGCAGCGCGCCCAAGCCGGCGCTGCTAATGTAGTCGAGTTGGTCGAAGTCGATGACGATGCTGTAGCAGCCTCCGTCCACGATCTCGTTGAGCTTTTCTTCGAACTCGGGGTACGTGTGTCCGTCGAGGTGCCCGGACACCTTCAAGACGCAAACGTTGCTGTCACCTGCTTGTTGCATGGATTCATGGATGGTCAGGTCGCTCATGTCGTCCTCTCTGTTGAGCCTTGGCTCACTCCGTGGGCTCGCGCCCGTGTCGCCGAGCCCGCCAGGGCTCGGGCTCGCCGGCCCGAATGCTGGCGCATTGTACGTGTTTCGCGTGCGCATGCCAAGACACGCATGCCAAGACACGCATGCCACACGCGCGGCCGAAGCCATGCGCCGTTGTAGCGGACGTCGGGCGACTTGGCGACAGGCTCACGGATCGCCCGCATTCTGGCGAATGCGGCTACCGCGTCCGAGCGGCGTGCGGCGAGGCCTGCCCGGCCTGCCGGATGGGCAGGGCAATGGTGAAGGTTGTGCCTTCGCCTGGCGTGGACTCGACGGCCAGGTCGCCGCCGTGTTCCTGGGCGATTTTTTTGGACACGGCCAAGCCAATGCCCGTGCCCTTGCTGCCCTTGCTGCTGTAGAAGGGCTCGAATATGCGTTCCAGATCGCCCGCGGGTATGCCGGGGCCTTCGTCGGCCACGGCGATGCGCACGAGCCCTTCGGACGCGTCGCAGCGCGCGCAAATCGACAACGTGCCGCCATGCGCCATGGCCTCGACGCCGTTGACCACGAGGTTCATCAAGCCGTGCTCGATCTGGCCAGAGTCGACCATGATCTCATCCGGCAGATCCTCGATGTCGAGCACGATGACCACGCCGAACTGGTCCGCGCGCTCCATGCACTGCTCGGCCACGAACTCGATGACCTCAGTCAGGTCGGTTGGTTCGAGGACGGGCTCGCGATCCTTGCTGTAGTTCAGCAGGTTCATCACGAGTTGGGACACGGCTTGGTTGCTGCGCCGGATCACGCTCCAGGTGCGCTCCGTGCGCGTCCAGTCTCGGGCCTGGACGGCCAGGTCCATCATGTGGCGGCTGCCGGCCAGGTTGCTCGTGATGTTGGTGATGTAATGGGCGATGGTCGCGACGGTTTCGCCGACCGCGGCCATGCGCTGGTTTTGCACGTTGCGCCGGCACATCTGCATGCGGTCGATGGCCAGCGCGGCTTCGTTGGCGAGCGTGGCGAGCAAGCTCAAGTCCAGCCGGTCAAACGCCTCCGGCAGGTCCGACGTCACCGTGAGCAGGCCGGCCATGGCGCCGTCGACCGTAATGGGCACGTTGAGGTGCGACTCGATGGCCAGGGCCGGCTCGTCGCGGCTAATCACAGTGGCGTGCGGAATCAAGCTCACGTCGCTAAACGTGATGCCTTCGTCCTCGAACGCCTCGACCGTTTCCCGCACCAACTCGACGAGCCGATCTCGCGACTCGGGCGACAGATACGGCGGCGCGGCAAACGTGAGGGTGTTGCGGTAGTTTTCCGACACGTATACCGCGTACATGTCGGCCTTGAGCAGTGCGGTCATGCCGGCCACGATCTTGGTTTCGAGTTCACCCCGCTCCAGCCCGAGGCTCAGCGAATGGGTCATCTCCTCGAGGGCATGGAGGCGACGCTCCTGTTCGCGTGTGCCGGCCTGTGCGCTCGTGGGCTTGGGCGGCGTGCGCGGGTACGAGATCGCGTCGGTCACGTCCTCCAACGCTCCCACCACGCCCGCCACCCGGTCGTCTTCGTCGAAGATCGGCGCGGCCGAGCAGGAGAGTTGGAGCGTGCGGCCGTCGACCGTGTGGTGAAACTTGGCCTTGTGGCACTGGCCATCGCTCAGCGTGGCCTGGGCCGGGCAGTCGATCAGCCCGTGATCCTCGCCGAAGAGCGCGGCACAGCCCACGGCATCCACCGGCAGGCATGGCCGGTCGAGCAGCCGAAGAAACGCTTCGTTGGCCTCCAGCACCCGCAGATCCGCATCCAGCACAAACAGCCCTATCCCGCACGCGCGGAACGCGTCCATCTGGCGGACGGCTGAGGTGGATGCGAGGCCGGGGGACATATCGACGCCTCCGAAGCGAACGCCTCTGCGATACGCGCACGAATCGGCGCGTATCGCCCGCACGGACGTTGGCTGTTATAACCCATCGGCCCGCGGGCGTCAAGGCTTGCCGGCCACGATCACAGCGCTAGCCCACGACCTCCTTGACCTTCGCCACGATGCACCTGGCGCTGATGCCGTGCAGGTCCATGAGGTCTGGGCCTTTGCCCGATCGCGGCACACCAGTCACGGCCATTTTGTGCACGGCTACGCCCTCCGTGGCCATGGCGGACAGGACGGCCTCTCCGAGGCCGCCTTCCGGGTAGTGGTCTTCGACGGTGATGATGCGCCTGTTCGTGGCCTTGGCCGCGTCGAGCAGCACATCCTTGCCGATGGGCTTGAGGGAGTAGCAGTCGACCACGCGCACGTGGATGCCGGCCTTGACCAACTCGTCCGCGGCCGCGAGCGCCTCGTGCACGCACACGCCCATCGCGGCGAGGGTCACTTGGTCGCTATCGTTCTGGCGCACGACCTTGGCGCCGCCGATCTCGAACGTTTCGTCGGCGCCGTACAGGTTGGGAGTCTTGGGCCGCGCGGTGCGCATGAACGCGACGCCGTCATAGTCGGCCATCATCTTCACGAGCCGCTCCGCGGACATGCCGTCCGACGGGCAGAGCACGAGCGCATGGGGCACTGCGCGCATCATGGCAATGTCCTCCAAGGCCATCTGCGACGGGCCGTCCTCGCCAATAGACACGCCTGAATGCGAGCCCACGATCTTGATGTTCGACCGCGACACGCCGGCCATGCGGATTTGGTCGTATGCACGCGTGAGGAATGCGCCGAAGCTCGACACGAATGGGATCTTGCCGCGCGTGGCGAAGCCCATGCCCATGCCGAGCATGTTCTGCTCGGCAATGAAGCACTCGATGTAGCGCTCCGGGATCTCCTCCATGAAGGTGATGGCGAAGGTCGAATTCTTCACCTCCGCGTCGAGCACGACGACGCGGCTGTCGGCCCGGCCCAGCTTCGCCAGGCCGATGCCGTACGCCTCGCGGGACGCGATGACCGTGTCCGCGTCGTACGCGGGGCCTTCGAGTTCGCCTCGCTGGCACGCGCACTCGGGCCGCGGCGGCGGGGCCGGGATCTCGGGGTTCGGGCAGCCGTCGCACACGGGGATTTCCGCCAGAGCGAGTGCGGCGTCTTCCTCGCTGAAGGGCTTGCCGTGGAACCCATTCTTGTCCTCCACCTTGGCGAAGCCCTTGCCCTTGATCGTCTTGGCCACGAGCACGCTCGGCTTGTCCGTGCAGGCCGCGGCCTCGTCGAACGCCTTGAGCAGCGCGGCCACGTCGTGGCCGTCGACTTCGATGGCGTTCCACCCGAAGCTCGCGAAGCGCGCGGCGTGCGCCGCGGTGTCGTGCTTGAGCATCGTCTCTTGGCTCTGGCCAAGGCCGTTCACGTCGACGATTGCGATAAGGTTATTGAGCTTGTAGTACGCGGCCACGGCCGCGGCCTCCCAGACCGCGCCCTCGGCCACTTCGCCGTCTCCCATGAGCACGTACACCTTGGCGTCGCTCTTGGCGATCTTGAGCGCGTCGTACGCCATGCCGGAGCCGATGGAGAGGCCCTGCCCGAGCGAGCCGGTGCCCACGTAGGCCCAGGGCACGCGCGGGGTGGGGTGGCCCTCGAAATCGCTATCGATCTCGCGCAGGCTCATCACGTCGTCCACGGTGCACGCGCCCGCTTCAGCGAGCGCGCCCCAGAGGATGGGCGCCGCGTGGCCTTTGGACATGAGGAAGCGGTCGTTGTTGAGGTTCTTGGGGTCTTGCGGGTCGTAGCGCATGACCTTGAAGAACAGGCAGGCCATGATCTCGGCCGCGCTCATGCACGTGGTCGGATGGCCCGATGCGGCCTTCGTCGTAGACTTGATCGAGTGCACGCGCAGCTTGTTTGCGGTGTTCTGTAGCGCGGGGACGAGTTCGCAGTCGCATACGGCCATGGGGATTCCTCCATGCTTAGGATGGGAAAGGCGTTGGGTCGCGCCCTCGAAATGTCGAAGGGGGAACGCCGTATTATACTAGCCGGCAGAGCCAATTCAAGGCGACCGCGCTGGCCGGCGGAGCGGCCGGCTTGACTCGCCTTCGCGCGGCCACTACACTGGCTCGGTCTTCGCCCTGACCGAGTGCGACGTACTCCTCCGCTGGGCGTCTGCGACGCATCCGGACTTCCTCTTGACTTCAAGTAACTCATGGCGGACGGCCACGGCCGCTGCTGTGGCGAACGTGCGCTGGACGAGGCCGTCCAGTGCGAGTGATTTACACTTGAAGGGCGGCGAAGCTGCCTGAAAAGCTGAAGCGTTGAAACACTACCGCGCATTCCTCATCGGCGCCGGCCTCTCGGTGCTCATCAACCTGTGGGAGACCTTCTCCTACTACATCGTCCACTCCTCGTGGATGCGCTTTGGCTACGTCTCCGTGGCCGCGATGCTGCCCTTCGTGCTCCTCGTGTTCCCGGTCAACACGCTGCTGCGCTGGTTTCGCACCGAGTGGGCGCTCAAGCCGTGGGAACTCGTGGTCATCTTCTCCATGGCCATGATCGCGGCCATCTTCCCCACGCTCGGCATCGCGGGCTTCCTCATCAGCTTCACCGCGGCGCCCATGTACTATGCGTCGCCCGAGAACCAATGGGAGCAGTATCTCACGCGCTACCTGCCCTCGTGGCTCGTGCCCAGCCAGGAAGGCCATGCGATCGAGTGGCTCTACCGCGGGGTGCCGGTGGGCGAGTCGATCCCCTGGGCCGCGTGGATCGTGCCCATGTTCTGGTGGTCCGCGCTCATCGCCGCGGTCTTCGTCATTTGCTTTTGCACCGCGGTCATGCTGCGCAAGCACTGGGTCGAAAACGAGCGTCTCGCGTTCCCCCTCGCGCAGTTGCCGCTCATGCTCATGGAGGGCTCCGACTCGCCCGGCCGCGCGCTCCCGCCGTTCGCGTGCAACAAGCTCTTCTGGCTCGGCTTCGCGATCCCGTTCGGCATCATCTGTTGGAACATCATCAGCTACTTCGAGCCGGCGTGGCCGCAGATCAACATCTACAAGTGGAACCAGATCCGCATCGCCCGCGGGTTCCCCTCGATCCTCGTCAAAGTCAACTTCTTCGTCATTTGTTTCGCCTACTTCACGCCGCTGAACATCTTGCTGAGCGTGTGGCTCTTCCAGCTCCTCGTCACGTGCGAAGTGGGCATCTTCCAGCGCATCGGGTACACCATCGGCAAGCCGGACAACTGGTGCACCTTCAACGCGGCCACGGGCTGGCAGAGCATGGGCGGGTTCCTCTTTCTCGTGCTCGGCGGGTTCTGGATGACGCGGCACCACTTGGTCGGCGTGGTCAAGACCGCGCTCGGCCGGGACGATGGCGCGGACGACAGCCGGGAACTCATGAGCTACCGCACCGCGGTGGTGGGCGCCGTCTTGGGCGCGATCTTCGTGGCCTGCTGGTTCCACGCCGGAGGCATGTCCTGGCGCGTGACGGGCACGTTCCTCTTCTTCGCCTACATCACCTACATCGGCGTGTCGCGGCTCGTGGCCCAGACCGGGCTCGTGTACCTCTGGGGGCCGGTCACGCCGCACTCCGCCACCTGGCACTTGCTCGGGTCCGCGACCATGACGCCCACTGACGGCGCGATGATCGGCCTGTCCTACTGCACGGGCTGCAACGTGGAGCGGCTCATCCCCACGACCGCGTCGCACGTGACGCGCATGAGCGACGACCACCCTCAGGCGCGCCGGGGCTTCCTGGTCTGCATGGCCGTGGCCGCGATCCTCTCCATGGCCACCGCGATCATCTACACGCTGTGGATGTCGTACACCCGCGGCGCGTCGAACTTCAACTCGTTCGAGTTCAGCCGCGGGCAGAACTGGATCTTTGGCGTGGTGGTCGGCAAGCTGCGCAACCCTCAGCCCACGGACTGGCTCCGCATCATGTGGTTGGGCATCGGCGTCGTGGTCATGGCCGTGTTCAGCACGCTGCACTACCGAATCGCGTGGTGGCCTCTGCACCCGGTGGGTCTCGCCCTCGCCGGCACGCACCCCACGCGCATGGCCGCGTTCAGCGTGTTCATCGCGTGGCTCATGAAACTGGTCGTTGTGAAGCTGGGCGGCGCCAGCCTCTACCGGCGCTCCCTCAGATTCATCCTGGGCATGATGGTGGGCTACATCCTCGGCGTGGGCCTCTCGTTTGGCGTGGACTGCATCTGGTTCATGGGCAAGGGCCACACGATCCATCTCTGGTAGCCCTCGCGCGGCCTCCGGCCGGCGGCCAAGGAGATCGGAGGTGTCCCACGGATGGCGGAGCCGACCCGCGGATGCAGAACGAAATGGCTTGCATCCGTGAGGCCGCTTTGCCATCCGTGGGATCCCGGATATTGGCAAGGCCGGCGCCGGCAATGTGTTGTCGATGTCGTGTCCCACTCCTACTCTTGGTCTTACTCTTAGTCCTACTCCTCCTCCGTGTCGTGCGATTACGAGTAAGACCCATCCCCGTCAGGATAACTCCAGCCCGACTCCCCGCCGAGCTTGCCTCGGTGGAAGTGAGGCTTCTGCACCAAGAGTGCGCGCACACCACGCAACATCTTGTTTTCCATACCAGTTCCGGATGGCTAAGGCACTAACACGGCGTGTACGGCCCCATTCCGCCCCTTCCCACCAGAATCTCGCTCGCCTTTGGCGAGCGAGATTCTGGTGGGAAGGGGCAGGGAAACACCGATTGTGTGATCGCGAGTAGTGCAAAAGCCTTTGCCCCACCGAGACAGGCTCGGTGGGGGCAGTATTCGAAGTTCAACTTATCCTGACGGCGATTACGAGTAAGACCAGGAGTAAGACTATGAGTAGGAACTGCGGCGCACCCGCCTCTTTCTCGCAGCGAAGTCTGCAAGAAAGCGTAGTGCCTTAAACTCTAGTAACGCGTCAGCCGCTTGCCGCCGCTACTTGGGCAGGGGCGGCAGTTTTCCGGTGCGCACATAGGTCTTGAGCGCTTCCACGATGGTATCCAGAGGCTCATAACCGCGAACCCTTAAC
>JAJRTI010000698.1 GCA_024278415.1 Planctomycetota bacterium
ATGTCAGTCTCCTTCTCTCGCTAAACACGACACAACTTCCAGTTCCAGACTCTCAGTGCGGAAGTGTATCAGGGCAGGGGGCCTATGACAGGACGCTAACGAGAGGACTCGGCCTTATATGATAATCAGACCGTTTTTAGTTGTTAGGGCTTGACTTGGACCACAGAGATGGTAGTCTTCGGCCATGGTCAGACCGCTTCGAATCGAATACGCGAACGCGATCTACCACGCCTGCCTGTGCGTGCCGCACGCAGACAGGTCACGAGCCGAGGCAACGCCCGGCAGCCGATCGTGATGGACGGGGCGAATCAGGGCAAATGGCTGGAGTTGCTTCAGCGTAGCGTGGGACAGCACGGGTGGAAGATGTTCGCGTTCGCCCTGATGACCAATCACTACCACCTGTTCTTGCAGACGCCAGAGCCCAATCTGTCCAAGGGCATGCAGCATCTGAACAGCAGTTTCGCTGGATACTTCAATGCGCGCCACGGCCGGTGCGGCCATCTGTTCCAAGGGCGATTCAAGGCGATCACCGTCGAGGACAGAGGGCACTGGCTGGGGCCTGCCGCCGCGTGCATGCGGCGGCGAAGGACCGAGACTTCGCCAAGACCCTGGACCAACTCCGCGCATCGCTGCGACCCTAACAACTAAAAACGGTCTGCCCCCATTCTGCCCCGCCAGAGACGGCGCCCTGTCCGTTTCTCCCCTTCGTGGTTACGGCTTTGCGATCCACTGGTCACGGACGTCCACGTCCGTGACCCACTGGCGCGAACCTCATGGTCCGCACGCGGCCACCTGAGCCGGCGGGTGTGGACATCAGCACTGGCCGGGTGCTGGACGTGGACGTCCAGCACCAGTCAGCGCGTCGTTCGTTTCCCCTTCGTGATTTTCGCGCCCTTGGTGGCTAGGGTTTGGCGAACTGCACTGGCACCTTCACCACCACTTTCTTGACAGCCTGCGGGGTCTGGCCCGCCGCGATGCCGGGCGCGTGCGCGTCATTGGGGAACAGCACCATGAACACGCCGGGGCGAATCTCAACGCGGCCGGGCCCCGGCCCGAGACGCTCGAACAGCGCACAGTCGTTCTCGGCATCGTACGGCTTCTGCACGCGCAGTGTGTTGGCTGGCGCCCACTCGATGGCCTCCTCCCCTGCCACGAGGGCCTGGATGTCGATGTACTTCTGGTGCGCCTCGAACACCGCCTCCTCCGGCGGCTTTGTCGTGTACGCGCTGACCATGGCGTACATGCCGTCCCGCATGTCGTAGCGCTTCTCTTCGGCATCTGGCCCCATGGATCTGACGAACGCGAAGGCCTCGCTCCAGATGGGATGCCACGCGTACTGATCCCAGTTGTCCAACAGGTCTGCGATCATGGCAGGCTCCGGCGAGTTGGTGTCGGGGGGCATGGGGATGCGGCGCCGCGTTCACAGGCAACGCGGCGGCCGGTTTCAACAGGCTTGCCCCCCTGGAGGTTCCGCCATCCCTGGGACGGCGCCTCCGCGCAGGGCCTACTCCCTTGCGGCTTTCCTCCGCTTCATGCGCTCCTCGATCTCGTATTTCCGGCGCAGCACCTTTCGCCGGAGGATGTCGCCCTTCAGGATCGGGTTGAGCGGATCTTTCGTGCTGACAATCCCCACCTTGCTGAGGTTGTTGTCGACGGATCGCACGATGACCTCGCCCTTGAGCCGTTCTTGGCCGCTGTGTGTCTTCTCGTAGACCTCGAACCGTTCGCCTACCTCGACCGTGTCCTTTTCGCCAATGTTAATCATGGCGTAGCCCAGGCGGCCGTTGACCTCTGCGATTTGCCCGTCCCCATCCGGCGACCGAGTTTCCAGCTCCTTGAGCTTGGCGATCTCTTCTTGCCGTTTGGCGATCTCGGCTTGGTGCTTGTCTGCCTCTGCGAGGCGGTCTTCCTTTGCCTCCTTGAGTTGCACGCGGAGGCCGTCGATTTCTGCGGCCACGGTCTTGCGCGCCTCCTCCAGGTCGTCCGCGTTGACACGCAGCGTGTCCACTTTCTTCGTGTGCCGTTTCTTGATCGCCTCCAATTCATTCACTTTGCCATTAATCTGTTTGACGAGATCCTGGCGGATGTTTTCCATGTTCTTGCGGACGCGCTCGACTTCCTTTTCGGCTTTGGCCACATTCGAGCGCACCTGTCCCGCCTTGGCTTCCAGGTTTTGCAGCATGCCTTGTAGTTTGGTGTAGAGGTCTTTGAGGCTGGTGGCGCCGGTGATGTCCTTGTGTTTGAGCGCGTGTTCCTCGATGTCCTTCTTGTCATGCCAGCCCACGTATTCCGCGAACTTCTCGTGGGTGACGCCGTCTCGCAGCAGCCGGGCTGCGTCTTGGAAGAAGCCCTTGCCGGGGGCGCCCTTACCGCGGATGTTGACGCCTTCCGCGCGCAACGGGTCCATGATGTGGCTCTGCACGAAGCCGTTGAGCGACTGGGTTGTGCGCTTGGCCGCCAGCAGATTGGCGTAGAAAAAATAGCACGCACCCGCGCTGAACGCTGTCAGCACCACGAAAATGATGAACACCCAAGGGGGGGTGCCTCTGGACTCGGCTTCCCACCGTTCCAGGTCGGAGGCATCTGCCATATCTTAGGGTCTCCTTAGGAGAGAAGGCTCC
>JAJRTI010000699.1 GCA_024278415.1 Planctomycetota bacterium
AGGGTTGCGAGCTTCGCTCGCGAACCCTGGGCTGATATCCGGAATCCCGTTGGGATTCAGATACCCCAACACGCGGCGTTGCACGGAAGCTTTGACAGTATTCCGGTACCTGGCTGTTGTACTTGGCTGAAGTGTTACAAGAGATGAAGGATGCGCATGAGCAGCAGTGACGCTTCATGGGTTGGTGCGGAACGCCGCCGGGCCACGCGCTGGGCCAAGTCGGTAGACGTGTCCTGCGCGATCGTGGGCTCCGATGTCGCGCCGGTGGCCGCCAAGTCGCAGGATCTCAGCGTCAGCGGCATGCTGATCGTGAGCCGGGATGAGCTGTCGCCGGGGTGTCGGGTCGAGGTGGCGATCGCCAGTAAAGAGACCGGCTCGCGGATTAACTTGCCGGGCGTGGTGCGGTGGTGCCGGCCATCGGTGAAGGGCGACGCCTACCAGGTCGGAGTCGAGTTCACAGAGGCGACTGAGGAAGCCCGGCAGCAGGTCCTCGAACTCGCGCCGGCCCACGTGCGCCACGATGACGGGCAAGAGCCACGGCGCCACGTGCGGCTGAACTGCCGCCTGCCGGCGTGGGTCAAGCCCTCGGCCTTCGCGCCGTGGACACGCGTGCAGACGCGCAATCTGGGCATTGGCGGGTGCATGTTCCTCCACGACCGGCCCTTGCCGCTTGGCAAGAAGATCCGCGTGCGCCTGAAGCTGCCCGATCAGCCCAGCTTGACCTTGCGCGCGCGGGTGGTGGCCGTCCGGGACGACGTTCGGGAAGCGGGCAAGCAGGTCAGCGTGGCGTTCCTGGGCTTGCGCGCGCGCGTCGAGGAGCGCATCGGCGCGTACGTGGCCGCGGAGCTGGGCGCGCGGCGCGGGGAGCTGGTACTGACGGAGGTGGGTCCGAGCCCCGTGCGGCGCAGGCTCGCCCGCGTGGGCATGATGCTGGCCGTCGCGATGGGGTCCGCGTTCGTGGCGAGGTCTGCGCGCTCGTGGCTGCCCGTCGCGGACATCGGGCAGATGGCGTACGACATGAAGGTGCGCCTGCGCGGGGTGCGCAAGCCCTTTCCCAAGATTTTGATTCTCGCGATCGAGGAGCATTCGGTCGAACGGCTCGCCCAGCAGGGGTGCGCGTATCCGGACACGGGGCGCGTCGACGCGCAGGTGCTGGCGCACCTCCAGGAGTGGGGCGCCGCGGCCGCGGTGTTCTGCCGGCCCTTCCAAGCCGTGGATGAGGACGACCGCCAGTTGGCGTCGGCGCCGCGGCCGAGCAACGTGGTGTGGGGGTTCTCCCGCGCCGCGGGCATGCCCATGCGCGAGGTGGCAGGCCCGGCCGCGGACGCGTTCCATTGGGGCTTCGTCGACCTCTACCCCGACTCGGACATGTCGCTGCGCCGGGCCTGCCTGGCCGCGGGGTCGGAGCCGAGCCTCGCGCTGGCTGCGGCGGAGGCCTACCGCGGCGAGGTGCTGCTGCCGCGCACGGATCGCTGGCAGTTTCGCATGATCAACTACCGCGGCCCGGCCGGCGCCTACCCCACCGTTCCCTACTGGCAAGCGGCTGAAGGCGCGATTGCGGCCGACGTGTTGGCCAAGCATGGAGCGGCGACTCCGCGGGAGTTGTTTCAGGGGAAAATCGTGCTGGTGGGCCCCATGAGCAGAGAGCTGGGCCACCGGTACCGCACGCCGTTTTCCGCCACGTCCAACCGGCAGTCGAGCGCGGTCGAGATCCACGCCACCCTCCTGGACAATCTGCTCACCGGCGACGACCGCCGGGCGCTGCCGGCCTGGGGCGACATGCTGTTCCTCTTCGGCCCGGTGCTCGTGGCCAGTGTGGCGTTCCTCTCGCTTCGCCCGAGCCTCGCGGGGGGCGTCCTCGCGCTGGACCTTGCGTTCGTCTTCGCCTTCCCCATGTGGGCTGCCGCGCACGACGTGGTCGTGAGCGAGTTGGGCCCGGCGGTGACCGCGGTGCTCGGAGCATCGATTGCGCTGCTCATGCGCGTGAACCTCGTGACGCGAGAGAAGGCTGCGGCCGTAACCTAACGCGACGCCATCAGAGCGCTGCACGAGGAGCGGGAGCAGAGCTTGGCCAAGGCCAGAGACCTGGTGGACCTGTTGCTGCCGGACCTCGATGCGCTGCCCTGCCGGGACCGGCTGGACATTGCGGCGTCGTTCGTGCCCATGGAGCAAGTGGGCGGCGATATTTTCGACGTGCGCCAGATCGACGACAGCCGCGTGGGGGTGATGTTTGCCGACGTGTCCGGCCACGGCATCACGGCCGCGCTCGTGGCGTCCATGATCAAGGCGTTTGGCTCGTTCCTGGGCCACGAGGCCGCGAGCCCCAGTCGCTTCCAAGAGCAGATCAACAACGGCCTGTGCGGGGTCATCCCCTCCAACATGTTCGTGACCATCTTCTACGTGGTGATTGATCTCGACCGCGAGACCGTGGCTTACACCAACGCCGGGCACCAGCCGTTGCCGGTGCTGCTGTCGCCGGGCGGGAAGTTCCAGGCGCTCCGCGGTGCGCAGGGGCTCGTGGCCGGCGTGGCCGCGAACTTCGAGCACGAGATTGCAGAAGTGGCCTTCAGGCCGGGAGACACCCTGATCTTCTGCTCCGACGGTGTGTGCGAGGGCCGCAGCAACGTGGCGATCGACATGCCGCTGCCCGACGATCTCCTGGCGCTCATCAGCCGCCCCGACCTGTCGCTGGAGGAGGCCATGCAAGAGATCCAGGATTGGACGCTCCACACGCCCAAGTTTGGCGCCATGGACGACGACGAGACGATTCTGCTTGTGCGGCGCAAGTGAGCCGGGCTGGGCGGCCATACGGTTCGGCGATCCACCTGCCGCAGAAAGCCGCCGCAATCTCCATGGGCTCATTGAGACCGCATGGACGGTGTTCGGTTGTGAGTGTTCGGTTTTCACGCGCAGATCATGCGGCGGCCAAGTAGTAGGGCGATTCATCGCCCGTTTTTCAGCGTTGCTGACGGGCCATGAATGGCCCTACTACAAGCCAGCGGCGTCTGCCGCTCGGATCAGCAAATCTCATGGGGAAACTCCTGCAGGCAGACGCTTGCGCTGAGACGAGCGATAAGGCACAATCACTGAGGCTGACGGCGTCGATCACCATAGGAGGTCAACGTGGAACTCACACCCCAGGAACGCAACATCGTCCAGAGGTGCGTTGATACGCACCAGCAACCGCACGTGGAGTCAATGGGCTGCATCTGGCGCATCGGTTCCGGCGTCTGCATCGGGTACGCATTTCTGGTGTTCGGCATTGGGCTATACTGCTTTGCCAGCGGCCGGCCCGAAGACGTGTCGACCCCAGCCTTCGAGCGCTCCGCATGGATCGCCGTGTGGGTGCTGACGATCTTGGGGTTCCTGTGGCAAGCGCACGAGTTGCGCGTGATCATCGCCAAGCTTGCAGGCGGGGCCGAGCCAAGCGTCGAGCCTGAACCAAGCAACGGCGACGTGGCTCCCACGGAGGACGGCCAAGACGCCGCAGAGGAAGCCGCCGGCGCAGAGGAGCCTGAGCGTGAGACGGAAGAAGATGCAGAGGAGGAGGACGATGCAGGCGAAGAAGAGCCCGCGCAACGCGAGAGCGAAGGCGGCGGCGATGATACGGACGCAGAGGAAGTGCCGGAAGAAGAACAAGAGGATGCGCACGGCGACGACGATGAGCACGCAGACGGCGACCCGGGCGAGGACCGCGCGGAGGAAGAGGGCCAGGCCAAAGACGGCGAAGCCAAGACCGAGTGACGCGGCAATGGGCCACGCGGCGTGTTACCCCCGCACGCCCACGTAGGCCTCCCGCATCGGCACGCGCGCAACCTTCGGCTGGTTGGCCGCGCTTGTCCAGACGACTCCGCGATTGCGGGGGCTAACCTCTCCAAGGCTGGCCGCACCGCGCTCTGCATGCCCGGGAGGAACGCAGCGACCTCGCGAGCGCCTTCGCCATCTTGCCATCTCGTCACCCCTTCCGCATCCATGGGTACGCCCGGCCGCGGAACCTTTTCTGAATGGCCGTAGAGGCGGCCGCGTTCAATGGCGCGAAGCGATGCCTGCACGGTGGCGTTGCAGGCTGCGCGCACCTTGTTGCGCGGGTCTGTGTGCGAAAGCGCCTCCAAGCCGGCGCACTCCACACGCTGGCGCGTCGCTCCTGCTTCGCTTAGAATGACGACGCACGCAGGGTGTCCCCAACCTCCTTCGCGCCTTGG
>JAJRTI010000700.1 GCA_024278415.1 Planctomycetota bacterium
AGGGGTAGGCGCGCAGGATGAGGATGGGCGCGCGCTTGCCGAGCGCCGGGTTGCGGAACGCCAATTCGACCGCGTCGTTCCCGCCCCATTGGGCCTCCGGCTTGAGGGGCTTCGCCGGGTCCACGTCGTTGCGGACCGCGATGTAGAGGAACTGCCCGTCGTGCGCGAGCCAGGCCGGGCTCTGCCGCTTCGCGGGCCGGCCGTACACGTCCACCGCGAGGCGCAGGGCTTGCTTGGGCCATTCGCCTTTGGCGATGACGCCGTCGATTTTGGGCGCGGCCGCGGCCTTGGCTACCTTGAAGGTCGGCGCCGGGCCCTTGCGCGCGCGGCGCTTGGCCGGCGGCTCGGGCATGGGCCGCACCTTGTTCTCCACCGGCCACGACGCGCGGCGCGCGTCGTTGTAGAGCCCGATCTTCTCGAACGGGATGCGCTTGAAGCCGATCTTCGTGTACGCGGGCGAGTCGTCGCGAAGCTGGAAGTTCTGCTTCTCGCGGTCGACGAACTTGGGATCCTCGCCGGCCATGTTGTCCTCGAACGTGATGTACTTCTCGGCCGCGCGCTGCACGTCCTTCCACCGGTCGCCGACGAAGATGTTGCGCCGGACAATGTTCCCCTCCGGCGCCTTGGGCTCGCCTTCGAGGATACGCGCGAGCGCGGGCCAACGCGTGCTGTACGGCGGTTCTTTGTATTTGAAGCCCGACAGCGTGCCCTTGGTCTTGGCTTCTTTGATCCATCGGTCGCCGGTCGCGTGCGCCCAGCCAAGCGCGCGCGCGTCGATGTGCAGCGCCTTGGGGCAGTCGACGAAGATGTTGTTCTCGACCAGGCAGTCCCGGCCGCCGCCGATGAACGCGGCGCGGGTGACGCGGTAGAAGACGTTGCCGGAGATCTCCGTGCCGGAGAACATGTCGTCGAGGTACACGCCGACGCAGCCGCGGCCGCGGAAGCCGGAGATGTGGTGCATGTAGTTGTTGCGAATCACCGTGCCCCGCGCGGTCCAGTCCCGGCCCGCGTAGATCGCGCCGGCGTCGTTGGACTCGAAGCATACGCTGTGGATCTCGTTGAACTCGATGAGGTGGTCGTTGCCCCAAAAGCCGATGGCTTGGTGCGGCGCGTCGTGGATGAGGTTGTGGCTCGCGCGGTGGCCCACGCCGCCCATGCCGATGGCTTTCGAATACATGCGGCTCCACAGGCCATAGTGGTAGATGTGGTTGTTGACCGCGTAGTGGCCGGCGGGGGTGAGTGTCTTGCGGTCGCCGCCCCAGAGCGCGATGCCGCTGCCGCCGGAGTTGTAGATGTCGCAGCCCACCACGCCGCACTCCTTGCCGTTGGAGATGCGCACGCTCTGCACGCCCACGTTGCGGATCGTGCACGCGGCGACCTCGCACTTCTCGCTGCGCCCAATGTTGACCGCGGCGCCCCGCACCGCCTCGAACGTGAGCCGCTCGAACGTGACGTGCGACACGTAGAGCAGGGTGACCAGCTCCCGCGCGACCGACACCATGGCCGTGCCCTCGGCGAGCGGCGACGGCGGGTAGAAGTAGAGCACGCCACTGTCGCGGTCGAGGTACCACTCGCCGGGCTCGTCGATCTCGGACAGCAGGTTGAACGCGTAGAACCAGTGGCCCTTGCGGTAGCCATAGCGGTGGTACGGCGGCTCGACCTCGATGTAGCGCCGCGCCGGGTCGAGGGTCTTGATCCTGTGGCGCTGGTCGGACCAATCCCAATACCAGTACCCGTGCACCCAGGGGTCTTTCTCGTCGACCCAGCGAGCCAGCCGGTCGCTGTCGCACGTGAACTTGCCGATGGCGTCGCCGCGCGTGCTGCGCACAATGCGGGGCTTGCCGCCGAGCAGATCGACGATCTTCATGAACCCGTCGTTGGGGTAGCGGGACAGGGTCATGGGCTGGTCGTTGAAGTACAGCTCGATGCGCTGGTCGCCTTTCTGCTTCTTACGGTCTTGGACCGCGACGATGCCCAAGTCGGCGACGCCCTGCTCCTTCAGGTTCGTCTGCCAGACCTTGCCGCGCGCGTCCTCCGGCAACCGCTTCAGCACGCCCGGGTCGGTCACCAGCTTCCACCCCTTCACGACCTTGCCGCCGACGATGCGCGCGGTCTCGCCCGGATACGACCGGTACACGATGGGCGCGTTGGCCGCGCCGGAGTCCTCCTTGCCGAGTTCGAAGGGCTTGCTTCGCTCGTAGATGCCGCCGCGCAGGAAGACGGTCACGCCGCCCTTGGGTAGGCCGCCGGTCTTCTTGACCTCGCGGATGGCGTCCCGCGCGCGTTCGAGCGATGCGAACGGCGCGGCAAGCGTGCCCGGGTTGGCGTCGTTTCCGTTGGGCGCGACGTAGAGCTTGAGTCCTTGGGCGGAGACGGCGTGCATGGCCGCGAATAGGAAGATGAGGATGATTGAGGGGGGATTCATTTGTCTGTGGATCTCCAATGAATGTGCGGGGGATAGGGGAGGGCTTCCAACGAATTCAGATAGACAACGAATGCGAAGAAGATTGGAGGGTATTGGAAGGTGGCCTCACGCCTCGGATGAGCAGGGCGGTGCGCGAGAAGCAGCCGATGAGGCCGACCTTGGCTTGGGTGAACTTCAGGTACGTCTGCACGGTGCGTCTGTCGGCTGCGGAAATCTGATTGCGTTTGGGTGTGACAACAGCCTTGATGCCCAAAAGGCAAACAGTTGGCAAATGCGATGTTGTCTACGTCGGCAACATCTCCGTGCCGTAGGCACGTTTGAGAATAGCCCAGCACTTCAGTGCTGGGGATAGGTTCGACGAGAGGTTCTCCGGTAGTCCCGTAGGGACGACTGAGTCTCGCCTCGCCTGGCCATTCAGCCGTCCCTACGGGACTGGCCGCCTTTCTCTCAGGCACCCCAGCGCTGAAGCGCTGGGCTATTTTCGATCGTCCCTACGGGACGAAGCAAGGATCGACATCGGCAGTTACAGTCCATCGCGCTTCCCTGTTTCCTTGTCGTCCATCTGTCCGCTCATTCGTTGCCTATCTGAATTCGTTGGAAGCCTTCTTGTCCCTTTTAGCAAGTAGCCGAATCGGTATCTTCATCGCACCGACCTTCATCTTGCCGATGCTGTACACGACCCAGATGTTGGGGCCGACGGTGACGGTTTGGAAGTATTGCGGGCCGCCGCCTTTGCAGATGCCGCCGTCGCGCTTGGGCGCCTCGTGCAACAGCAGCCAGGTCTTGTCGAACGTGACGCCGTCGTCGGACAGCGTAATGTACATGTCGTAGCGGCTCCGGTTGTTGCAGATGATCCACACCCGGCCGTCGGGCAGTTCGCCAGCCGCGGGCATGGCCTGACCATAGAGGTTCGTGGGCGCGGCCGGCGGGTAGTCGTCGCTCGGTTTGTCTTTGATCGCCGCGTAGTAGTAGTTGGGAACGAGCAGATTGTCGCGCACCACGACCCACTTGCCATCGGGCCGGCGGAACTCGGTGTAGTGTGCGAGGCCGTTCTTGCCGTCCGCGGCGAGCTTGCGCGTGCCCTTGGCGTATTTCGGCATGCGATGGAAGATCTTCCGTTTGCCGTGCACCACGTCTTCTTGCATGTCCCGCGGCGCAGTGGCGAAGGGCTTCGCGCTCGCGTACGGCTCGACGACCGGCGGCACGCGCTTGAAGCGGCCGGGCGTGACCTCGACCTGGGTGAACGCGTCGTTGAACTTGTACATCGGCGAATCCGGCACGAGCGTCTTGCCCTGCACCTTCCACCGCTGCACGAACCCCATGCCAAGCGGCCACCACATGTCCCAGCGGAAGCCGCGCTTCGGGTCGCGGCCATCGCTCCAGTTCGCGGCGGGGATGGGCTTGTAGCGCCGGCCGTGGTAGCGGATGTCGTTCGTCCAGCCGTGGCAGGCCACCATACTGCCGCGCACGTAGAGCTTGCCGTTGATGAGTTGGAGCATGCACGACGCGTAGCCCTCGTACATCACGTTGGGGTCATGCGTCCACCGTCGCCGGCGCACCGGCATGGGCGCGGGAGCGAGTTCCACGAGCGTCTCGTCGCCGCCCCAGTCGATGTCGGTGCGGTCCGCGTTGAACGTGCCGACCTTGCCGAGCAGACGCTGGCCGGGTCCGTTCTCGTCCTTGCTGTGGTTCGTCCAATAAACGATGAACTTGTCCTTGTAGAGCACAATGCGCTGGTGGTGGCTGTACGTGCCGTGGCGCAGGCTCTCATACTTGCCGCTGCCGCCCTCGTCCACGTTGCACTTGGAGGGCAACGGATCGTAGATCAGGTAGCGCGTGACGCCTTCGAGCTTCGGCAGGCCGAGGCCAGCCTTGCCAGGGTCGAAGGTCGCCGGCGGGATCCAGCGGATGGCGAGATCTTGGGACGCAGCCGCTGCGGCGACCGCGAGGACTATAGAGAGGTGGGCGAATATGACATTCATGCGGCGCACTCGATTTGAGTCAATGGCATTGGGCGTAGCTACTGGTTTGACGCCCGAAGGGCAAACGGTTGGCAAGCACGGTATTGTCCGCGCCGGCATCTGCGTGCCGTAGGCACGTTTGAGAATAGCCCAGCGCTTCAGCGCTGGGTCACCAAGCAGAAAGGCGGTCAGTCCCGCAGGGACGGCTGAACTGCCAGGCGAGACCGAGACTCAGCCGTCCCTGCGGGACTGCGGGAGAATGTGTCGGCGAACCTGTCCCCAGCGCTGAAGCGCTGGGCTATTCTCGGTCGTCCCTGCGGGACGAAGCAGAGATGGAAATCGGCAGTTACACCCAATGGCATTGGACGCAAGCCCCCGCACAGCCCGCGAGGACAATTACGGACTTGTTCAAGTCCGTAATTGTCCTCGCGGGCTTGCATCTGTGGCGCTGCTGCGAGAGGGCGCCTTTCAGCGGACACGCTCCGGCGTCGCGGTGTCGCCGTCCATATCGTAGGGCAGCATCCAGACCGCGTCGCCGGCTTGGTTCGTGAAGTAAAGGTGTGATTTGGACATCTCATCCGGATTGCCATCGGCCCAGAATGCGTAGAAATCCGGGTGCGCGTTCACAGGCCGCCGCGCGTATGAGTGGTTCAGCGGGCTGTTGGCTGTGATGTCGCGCTCCTTGGTCCACGTGCGGCCCTCGTCGCGGCTCAGCCACAGCGCCATTTCGCCGCCGGTGCCGTGGTACTGCGGCCCGGGCTCGGTGGGTGCGATGATGCGCCACACGCCGGCGTCCTCGATATAGAGCGAGCCCATGTCGTAGTTGTGGGTCGTGCGCGTGATCTCGCGGAACTCCCACTTCTGGCCGGTCCAGTGCACGATCGTAAGCCACCGGGGATCGCCCTTGGGCCCGGGCTCGAAGGACGCACTCGTGACGACCATGATGACCGGGTTGCCGTCGCGGTCGAAGCTGATGTCCTTCATGTACACCAGCCGCTTCTCGGCCATGTAGTCGCGCACGAGCGCGGGGCAGTGGCGGTCGGTCATGGGCGTCTCGACCAGCGCGCCGCCGGCCGTGCGCCAGGTCTGGCCCATGTCGTCGGTCTGCACGAAGTAGAGGTTCGTGCGGGTGTCGGGAACGCCGCCCACGTGCATGTTGAACGCGGTGATGATCCGCTCTCCCTGCTGGCGGCTCGTCTGGTAGTGGCCGCCCATGCCGGCGAGCTTCTGGTGCAGGGACCACCGCCGGCCGTCGGGGCTCGCGTTCCAATACAGTTCGCGTACGCCGGTGTACTTGGTAAAGAGGAGCAGGAAGCCCTTGCCCTTGATCCACCACGGCTGCGGATACGTCATCTCCTCCACGGTCACGCGCTCGAACGCGTCCACGCTGTACGGCTCGCGGCTGCGGTACTTGAACCCCGGCCGCGTCCGTCCGCGGCCGCTTACGAACACCCACACGTGGCCGTGCTCGTCGATACAGATGCTGGGGTTGTCGTGGGGATCGTCGACGCCTTCCTTGTCGTGCACGACCGTAGGCCGCGGCACCGCGCCGGTCTTGTGGTCGTAGTACGACGCCATGCAGAGCAGGTGGCGCTTGCCGGCCTTGCTGCCGCCGTACACAAAGAACGTCTTGTTCACTTCCGGCGCATGGACCGCGAGCGGCACGTGCTTGGCCGTGTACGTGCCGAGGCCGCCGGAGTACTTGTCGCCGTACTCCAGAAACTGTCCGAGCGTGAACCAGATGCCTCGGTACCCGTCGTCTTTGCGTGAATCGGTCATGGCGTCATTCCTGAAGTTTTGGGCCGCGGCGCGTTGCGGCGGCAGCCGCGTCGTGGTATTGTCGCCCGGGCACGTGCCAGTTCCCGCACGCGACACGAAGTGTGTTCATTATGGGGTCCGTGCGCCGCGGAAACAAGCGCCCCCCCTCCCTTGCAGGGAGGGGGCAGGGGGTGGGTCGGCTCTGCGAGGATTGAGCGCTGTTGAGGAACGCCGCTAAGACTCTGTGCACCCCCCTGTAAGTCCCCCCTCAAAGGGGGGACGCGCTGCTCGGCCGGTGTGCCCGATGCATCAGGGCGAATCCCCCCGAGCGCGGCACTACCGCCTCCCTGGCACTCGCGACGGACGGCCTCGTCCGCCGCACCAAGCGGAGAACACCATGTCCAAGCAACGACTGACCGCAGAGAAGCGCGATCGCCGACGCCGCATGGCGTGGTGGCACGAAGCGCGCTTCGGCATGTTCATCCACTGGGGCCTCTTCTCGGTCATCGGCCGGTAAGGCTGGGCCGTGAGCACGGAGTGCATGCCGTTCGAAGAGTGGGAGCCGCTCGCGGACCAGATCGTGCCCAAGGGCAACCCCGCGCGGCAGTGGGCAAGGCTGGCGAAGGAGACGGGGCAGAAGTACATGGTGCTTACGACCAAGGCCCACGAGGGCTTCTGCCTGTTCCATTCTGAGTTGACCGACTACTGCGCGACCAAACGGGCGGCCGGGCGCGACCTCGTCGCCGACTACGTGGAGGCCGCGCGCGCGGAGGGCATGCGCGTGGGGTTCTACTACTCGCTCATGGACTGGCGCCATCCCGATGGCGCGCGCTGTCGGCACGACGAACGCGCGCGGCGCCGGTTCGTGGACTACATCCACGGCCAGGTGCGGGAGCTGTGCTCGAACTACGGCAAGGTGGACATCCTTTGGTACGACGTGTCGCAGCCGCTCGACGCGGGAGGCTGGGAGTCGGTGAAGCTCAACCGCATGGTCCGCGAGCTTCAGCCCGACATCATCATCAACAATCGCTCGCAAGTGCCGGAGGACTTCGACACGCCCGAGCAGCAGGTCAAGGCCGCGCCGCCCGGCCGCGCGTGGGAGGCGTGCATGACCGTGAGCGATCAGTGGGGGTACGCGCCGGGAGTGCGGCACTGGAAGAGCGTGCATGAGTGCGTGAAGTATCTCGTGCTCGCCGCGGGCAAGGGCGGCAACCTTCTGCTCAACATTAACCTGCGCCCCGATGGCTCGATCTGCCCACACGAACGCAAGGTGCTCCGCGGCGTGGGCGACTGGATGAGCCGCAACGAAGAGGCCATCCGAGGCACAGAACGCGCCCAGATGGAATACGTGCCCTACTTACCCACCGTGCGCGGCAAGACGCTCTACCTGCACGTGTTCGTGTGGCCGGGCCGGGAGCTGGTCTTTGGCGGCTTGCGATCGACGGTCCGGTCTGCGAGCCTGCTCGCCACGGGCAAGCGTCTTCCCTTCGAGCAGACTAGC
>JAJRTI010000701.1 GCA_024278415.1 Planctomycetota bacterium
GCGCAGGTCTTGCCCGTGGCCAACTGCACTTGGAAGTCGAGCCGCGGAGTGTCGTCCACCTTGTAGTCGAAGGACACGACGGGATGGAGGCGAGCGTCGAACGGCTCCGAGCGAATGGTCACGCCCGCGATGCCACCGAGCCTTTCGTTGGCCACCATGATGCACCGCGAGCGATCGGCCTTCTCCCACGGCGTGGAGAGCACGGCCAGTCCGTCGGGGCCGCCGAACGTGCGCCAGTCATCGCACAAGATTGGGGCCAAGCGCGCCCGACTTGACGCCTCACGCTTGGATTCGATATGCCCCCGCCTTGCGCGAACCTCCCCCGTCGAGACGACGAAATTGTCGAGACAGTAGGCCACGCCGGCGTGGTTGACGCCGAACCCAGCCATGGCGTACGCGTCATCCGCCATGAGGCCCAGGAACGCGTCCTCGATGGGCAGCGCCGCGTCCGAGTTGTGCTTGGACACGCGCGAACCGGCTCCCGTGCGGTACACCAAGACCTTCTCATTGAGGTATTGGCCAAGCTCGATCGACGCGCGGCGCCAGATCCCGTCGCACCGTACGTCCTTGAAGCGGCCAACCATGGGTGCTCGCCAGCCCCGCGCGTCCGGCGCGCTGAACCCCACCATGTACCACCGGCCTCGCACCTTCAAGTAGAGGTTGATCTTCACCCCTGGCTCGGCCATGTACTCGAAGCGGAGGTTGGTGCGCGTCGCGTCGAAACCGACGACAGGGACGCTCGTGGCGAACGTGCCGCCGGCCTTGACGTTGGTCAGTTTCAGGCACGACCGGCCTCCGGCCTTGTCCAAGCTCACCTGCGCTCCGTACTCGCCGTCACGATTGGCCCAGCCGTCCGTGTTGCGCTCGAAGTCCCAGCGCCGGCGAAGGGTGTTCGCGGATTCCGCGTTCGTTGGCCTGCCCCGTGCGTCGCCCGCGGCCGGCTGCCACGCCAAGGCAGCGCCCGGCAGTTCGGCCGGCTCGACGCGGGCAGCCGTGATGCGCGCACGCGTGATGAGCAACGTGTTGTCGTAGGTCCAAACGGCCACCCTTGTTTCGGTGAGCGGCTGTGGGTCCCGCCACTGGAGTGCTTGCCGATCATCCACAAAGCAAGTGATCTCATTGCCCACTCGCTGCACCCGTAAGCCATACCAGTGGATATGGAGGCTCTTGTAATAGAATTTGTCGCGGCTGTCGGGCAAAAGCACGTCTCGCGTCTCGGCAACGACCTGGCCTCGCCGCAGTAGCCGCGTCCACCGATTGCCCCCGCCGGCGAAGATGAAACTATAGCCACTGTCCAAGTTCCTGCCATCGCCGCAGATCGTGATGTTCATGTTGCCGGGATGCCGGTACAGCGGATCGAACGGCGAGTCCATCGGATGCGCGGCGAACACTTCGACAGCCACGTCGCCCTTGAACTGACGCTTGTGCCAGATCGTCGCGGCGTGCCGCCCCTGTCCGCCGAACCACGTCCAACGCGGCTGGCAAGCCCACCGGGCCATGACGCCCCAACGCCCGGTGTACACGGACCAGTCCACCGGAGCGTAGTGGAACGTGTAGTCGAGCGTCTCGCCCTTTCCCAAGGGCAACGCGCGCTGCGACCACGCCTGCATGTACTTGTCGTGCGCGAACACGTCATGCACGACGACCTTCCGGGCAGGGATCACGCTTGGCAAAGTGCGCCGTGTTTTGCCATCCGCCACGCTCAGCACGCGCACGTCGTCGAAGTACGCCGGCGAGCGGCCGTCGCACCAGAGCCCGACCTTCCCGGCAAACAGCGCCGGCGCCGGCGCTCTGAAGACCACGCGGCCGTCGACTGCGGCCTCGATACGCGCGCCAACGGCGAGCACCTGGAACTCGTACCACTGCCCTCGCGCCAATTCGCCGCGCCGCGTCTGGATCACCGTCTCCCGGCCTCCGCGTCTGCGGACCAACCGGAATTGGCCAGCTTCACCGACGCCGCGTCTCCACTCGAATCGGTAATGATCCCCTGAGGCAGTGATGGCAAAGGCCACACCGAGAGCCCGCACCCCGGATGTCGCCCTGACCGCGGCCGTGGCCAAGTAGTCGCACCAAAAGGCGTGGCCGGCCGTCGCCAATGCGCCTTTGCCTTGGCCAACGAAGCAGAACGGATTCGCACTAAAGCGCGGCCTCGCCTCCCCTGCGACGCGCCAGATCCCTCCCACTTGCCTCCATTGACCCAGCTCAGCCGCTGTTCTCATGAAGCCATCGTTGAACGCGATTTCTCCCAAGCGCTGGACCTTGAACTTGGATAGACGGCTTCCACGCTCCGGGTTGCCCACGCCAATCTTGCCCGCTGCCGGCGCCGCGACTCGAACCCGCGCCACACACGCGTCGTCCGCGGCGACGACGATCTCATGGCGCGTCCGACGGACACGGACCCGCAGCTCCCCCACGCCATCGGGGAGCCACCCTTCCACCTTCGCCAGCGCCACACGCTTCCCAGCCGTAACCTGGGCAATGACTAGCCGTTCGCGCTGGAACTCGACCACCACGTACTGCCCCCCCCAAACATAGTCCACAACAAGCGAGGCCGCACGCTCCCCTGCGCCAACCCGCAGCCTCGCACGGACCTCGAACGGCGCCCGCAAGGACTTGGGCGACAACTGCGGCTCACGGGCCGCGCCGAGGGCTGCCACAGAACACAGCAGAAGCACCCCCCGCCATCGAGCAACATGTTCTGATCGGGTGTCAGCCACGAGCAACGGGCTCAGCAAGAATTGAGCGCTTCGTGCTGCCTCGGCGCGCGTCCATGTTATCATGCCAATCCGCAGAACTGGAAGCAACCGCTCTAACCGCAACCGGCTGCCGAACGGCGGACGGGCCGGCACGACACCCATGGATCGCCCGACCTCTCGCAAATTCGGGTACCAGGCATGGGAAACAGGCGACTGCGTGATGCGCGTCAGAAGGTGTAGAGAAACGCCAACTGAGCCCGGACGCTGTTGCCTGCCTCGAGGCCGTCATAGTTGGTCTTGAGGTGCGACACTTCGAAGCCCACCTTGGTTTTCTTGTTGATTGTGTACCACGTGTTGCCGAAGATCCGCTGGTTATACGTTCGCGACGTGCTGCTAGTCAAGTCGTGCGTATCCGGATCGTCGTACCCCGCGCCAGCGTTGAAACTCCAGTTGTTGAAGGGACCAAACGATGCGGCCACCCATCCACCGTGAGAGGTGATTTCGGTGAGGGTCGTGGTGTTCACGCCTTGGCCGATGCCGCCAAGGTATGCCGCGAGGTTCTGCCCATAGAAGCCTTCGCCCTTGAACTTCAGCCAGTCAGCCACCGGTACGACCACATCGGCGTTCAGCGACCACGACGTGAGATGGCGGGGATTACCCGATGCGGAACGGTCGAATTCTTCCTGGCCATAATGGCCCGACACGCCGACCGTGGTCTTGCGTCCGCCAATGCCCGGGAAGGTGATGCCAGTACGCGCTTGCACGGACGGGGACCCCGCGTCTTCGCCCGTGTCCCCAGGCCGTGCACCGCCGCGCGTGAAGCTCGTGCGCCGGCCAATGGTGCGTGCGGCCGCCACTTCCCACTTCCACAGCACGGACGGCTTGCCTTCGTTCTCCGCCAGCACGAACTCCTTGGTCAGGCGAACCTGAGGCCGGCGGTAGCCAATGTTGCCCTGCCACCACATCACCGAGTAGCTCAACGTCGGGGCGTAGAGAGGTGAGATCACGTCCCACGTTTGGCCAGCCAGGATGCTAAAGCGCTGCTTCGGCCACTTGATGACCAAATATGCATGGCGCATGACCGGGCTCGGCTTGTTGTTGCTATTGCTGTTTGTATCATCGAAGTCGACTTCAATCTTGCCGCTCGTCTCAGCCTCGAAGGCGCCTTGGCCAAACTTCGGGCCCTTGATGTTCAAGCCCACACGCGAGTGCCGAGCCGTGATGCCGAACTGATCGTCGTTGCTGTTCATCTGTTCGTTGTCGACCCACAGTGCGTAATTGCTGCCCGTTGTACGAGCGCTGTCGTAGGACGCGTCTACGCGCACAAAGCCGTAGAGATCCACCGCGAGGCTCGACACCACTGGGGTTTTGCTGGTGGCTGCGATCTCGCGTAGCCGAGCGACTTCGGGCTGCGTGAACACCGCGGCCGGTGGCATGCCTAAGTCTTGCTGTGCCAAGCTCTTGAGGCGCTGCACTTCCACTGGCGTCAATGCAGGACTCTGGGGGGCCTGGGACCGTTTCTGTTGCGTGGAGGAGAGCTGTTCCAGCAACTTCCGGATCTCCATCAGTTCGCCTTGGGTTGCTTTCAACTGCGTTTCGAGCTGGCCCACGCGGTTCTGCAAGCTAGCATTCTGCTCCTTCAGGGTCTGAACATCGTCAGCACCCTGGGCCATCGTCGCGGTACGGGCAACCACCACAAGGGAAGCAAAGAGGCAGACAGTTGAAGAAAGCCGGCACATGTCAGTCTCCATCACATCAGAGGAACACGCCACTGCGCCGAAGCAACCAGAGACACCTCCGGCTGCAAATAGGGACATAGGGCGCGACTGAAAAGCCAAACATAGTATCCCCTTTCCCACTAGATGTCAAGGCCGAGAATCAAATTGAGCTATCTAACGTTTTACCTAGCCCGCATTTCTCACCAGCCCGGAATAGAAGTGCCCGAAAAGTGGCCGTCTGAAAACGTTCCTGCCCACGCGGACGCGTGGGGCCAGCAACAACCTGCACGCGTCGAATGGGAGGAGCTGGCCCTTCTGGGCGAGCCCTGTTCGCCCTCGCAGAACAACGCACACGACGCGTGGCCGATACCGGAACCGCTGCACGCACAGCAAGCGCGGCCTGCGAACCCCCGCGCACAAAAAAAGCCCTCCGGCGGCAACGCCGAAGGGCTTCTCGATCAGGAAGGTCGGGGTGACTGGATTTGAACCAGCGACCTCTGCACCCCGAATGCAGCGCTCCAGCCAGACTGAGCTACACCCCGAATCCGATCGCCAAACAGAAGGCATTATACCAGCACTGCGGGGGTTGTCAATGCTGAGACCGCGCAGGAGTCTCCCCATGAGATTTGCCAATCCAAGCGCCAGGGGCCGCGGGCTTGTAGTAGGGCCATTTCTGGCCCGTTAACAACGCTCAAAAACAGGCGATGAATCGCCCTATCATAAACGGCCCGCGCGTCCCACACGGCCTCGTGCACATGACAATCGTTGGAAGATACCGGTCACGCCAGACTGACGATAGGACGGCTAAGAATTCTGGCGAAACTCGTGTGAGACCGCGACACCGACGGCGACACGCCAGGCCATCGCTTGATTCACGGTCAATGTTGCTGCTACGATTGCCCCGCATGGAGAAGGCTGTTAGTCTCGTCCAGGATAACACGCCTGCGTGTGCGCGGAGGCCCGGAGCTGCGCTGTGCGTAGCGTTGTGCGCGGGGGCTATCGCACTGAGCGCCGCGACGTATGTGCTGTGGCGCTTCGCTCCCTCACGGAACGCGTTCTATCCGCCCTGCCTGTTCCACATGACCACTGGGCTCCATTGCCCGGGCTGCGGCACGCTGCGTGGCTTGCACGCGCTGCTGCACGGCCGCGTGATCGAGGCGCTCGGCCACAATGCGCTCACAATCATCGCGCTCCCACTGCTGGCGTACGCGGGGTTGGCCGCAGTGATGGGCCGGCTTGGCCGGCCGCTTCCCATGCCGCGCCTCCACCCTGCGTTGCCGTGGGTGGCCGCTGCGATGTACTTGCTCTTCGGCCTCTTGCGAAACATTCCCGTCTACCCGTTCAGTCTGCTAGCGCCATGACGGAGCCCGACGCCGCTTATTCGTCGTCGGGCAGAAAGATAGCGCCCGCATGCGGCTACCGGCCCCCATCGCCCTTCTCTAGCCTTCCCATCCCATGTGCGGCATCTGCGGCATCGTTTCTTACGACCCCAAGCAGCCTGTGAACGGCGACGTCGTGGCGGCCATGTCGCGCGTGTTGGCGCACCGCGGCCCTGACGACGAGGGGTGCTACGTGGCCGCGTTCGACGACGCGGCGGGCCACGCGGAGCTTGGACTCGGCTTTCGGCGGCTGAGCATCATCGACGTTGCCGGCGGGCGCCAGCCCATGGCCAATGAGGACGAGACAGTCTGGGTCGCGTTCAACGGGGAGATCTACAATTTTCGGGAGCTGCGCCCGGGCCTGGAGGCCGCGGGCCATCGGTTTCGCACGCGCTCGGACACGGAGGTGCTGCTGCACTTGTATGAGGAGCAGGGCGTCGAATGCCTCCAGCAACTGCGAGGCATGTTCGCGTTCGCGATTTGGGACAGCCGTGAGCGCCGGCTCATGCTCGCACGCGACCGGTTGGGGCAGAAGCCACTGGTCTACTTCCACGACGCCAAGCGCTTCGCGTTCGCGTCGGAGCTGAAGTCGATCCTCCAACTGCCCAACGTGCCTCGCGAGGTGAACCACGAGGCGATTCACCACTACCTCACTTACCAGTACGTGCCGGCTCCGCTTTCGATTCTCCAAGGTTGCCACAAACTTCCGCCGGCGCACTACGCGCTTTTCCAGGGCAACGAGTTGCGGGTGGAACGGTATTGGTCGCCGGATTTCGCGGCCAAGTCCGATGCGCCGGAAGCGCAGTTGGCGGACGAGGTCCGCGGCGTGTTGGAGGAGGCGACCCGCCTGCGGCTGGTGAGCGACGTGCCGCTTGGCGCATTCCTCAGCGGCGGCATCGACTCGTCTATCGTCGTGGGGCTCATGGCCAAGCTCATGGACGAGCCGGTCAAGACGTTCTCGATTGGCTTTGAGGAGACGAAGTACGACGAGACCAGCTACGCGCGCATCGTGTCGGACCACTTCGGCACGGACCACCACGAGATGACCGTGCGGCCGAATGCCGTGGAGATTCTGCCCAAGCTCGTGTGGCACTACGACGAGCCCTTCGCGGACTCGTCGGCCATTCCGACGTACTACGTGAGCGAGATGGCGCGGCAGCATGTGACGGTCGCCCTGACCGGCGACGCAGGCGACGAGACGTTCGCGGGCTACCCGCGGTACCGCGCCGCGCGCATTGGCCAGTGGTTCGACCATCTGCCGGGCTTCCTTCGCCGCTTCCTCGCTGGCCCCATGTGGCGTTACTTGCCCGCGTCGGTGGAGGCCAAGACGTGGCGCCGTCGGGCCAAGCGCCTGTTCGAGGCCCTCAACCTGTCCCCCGAGGAGCGCTATGCCCGGTGGATCGCGATCTTCGACGACACCCGCAAGCACGCGCTGTATGCGGACGGGTTCGCGGCCGGCGCGCGGCCATCGGCGGAGCTGCTCACGGATTGGTATCGCCGCGGGGGCGACCCGGATTTCGTGGGCAACACGACGTACGTCGATCTCATGACGTACTTGCCTGGCGACCTGCTCGTGAAGGTCGACATCGCGAGCATGGCTCACTCGCTGGAGGCCAGATCCCCTTTCTTGGACCACAAGTTAGTCGAGCTGTCCGGGGCCATCGCGGTGCGCCACAAGCTCCGGGGCCTGCGCTCGAAGCACCTGCTCAAGCGCGCGTTTGCCGACCTGCTCCCCAAGCGCATCGTCAAGCGGCCCAAGATGGGCTTCGGCGTACCCATCGCCGAATGGTTCCGCCAGGAGTTGAGCGGGTACGTGCGCGAGGTGCTGCTGGACGCAACCGCTGTGGGCCGGGGCTACTTCAAGCGGGAGGCGGTCGAGGCCTTGATCGACGAACACGTGCAGCGCCGCTACGACCACGGGTATCGCCTGTGGGCTCTCCTCATGCTGGAGCTGTGGCACAACCAGTTCGTGGACGAGCCTAGCCCCACTGCGCCGTAGCCCTCACCGTGTTCCACAGATTAGGGATGAGAGATTAGGGATGAGAGATCCCTCATCCCTCATCAATTCAGCACCTGCCCCTGATAGATCGTCCACAGCCAGTCTCCCGGGGGCAGCATGACGATCGTGTTCGACTGCCACTTCCCGTCCCTGAAATCATAGCGGTCGAGCCGGCCATCGGCGTCGGACGAGGACAGGATTTCGTTTTTGCCATCGCCATCGCAGTCGCCTACCCAGACCGCGTGCACCGCGCTGTGCGAGTCAGGGTCGATGAGCTTCGTCTCCCAGTGGCCCGCCACGCGCTCGATCATAAACAGGCCGGCCAGCTTGGCGCCGGCCACGATATCCACGTCGCCGTCGTTGTCCGCGTCGCCAGCCCACAGTGTCCGCACCTGGAAGTCGGGGATCTCTCCGATGATCCTCGCCTTCGCCTTGCCCTCTTCCCAGCGGTACTCCTTCACTTGGCATGGGGTGACCAACTCTTCCCGGCCCTCTTTGCCCTTCTTGCCGATGCCCTCGATTGGGATGAGGAGCACCGGCCGCCCTGTGCCGTACAGGTCCGCCACGAGGATCTCCTTCGAGTGAGTGTCCGCCATGTCCTCCAAGACCGTCTTGGCGTACTGCTTGCCGTCCCATTTGTACATGACGACTTGCCCTGGTTGGGCAATACCCACTGCGACGTTTGGCGCCGACGGCGTAGCGAAAATCTCCACCACGCCATCGCCATCCACGTCGCCCAACTCGATTTCATGCACGTATCGCCGCTCCTTCGTCGGGCCGTCGATCTGCGTCGGGACCCATTTTCCCTTCACTTTGTTGAAGACGTAAACGCCTCCGTGCGCGTGGGTCGCGACCACAAACTCCTCTTGCCCATCGCCGTCCACATCGCCAAACTCGATGTCGCGCACGCGCAGCAGGTCCGGCGCCCAGATCGTCTCCTTGGTCCAGCGGCCGGCCCGGTGGCGCCAAAACTTGATCCTCGCCTTGCTGCCGCCGATCACGACAAGTTCCTGCTTGCCATCGCCGTCCACATCGTGCGGGAGGGCCTTGTGGAATACGTTGGAATCCGCGTCGGTCAACTCGGTGCGCCCCCAGTGCATGTTGGGCTGGAGAACCCACACCTTGGCATCGCCGGGCGTGTAGATCTTTTTGCCGCGCTTGTCGAACGAGATCTTGAACTGGCTCATCGCGAACACAATCTGCGGCACGTTTTGCGCGGCTGGCCGTTTGGCTTTCTTGGGCGGCTTTCGCACGCAGGCGACTAGCAGAGACACGGCAATCGCGGCAACAAGCAGGAGACGGCGCATGGTGGTTGAGTTCTCCAATGCAAGCAACAGGAGGCAAGGCGTGGGAAAAACTGTTTGGCAAGCAGGGTACGATGGCAGGTGTTCGGCTTTCGGTGTTTGCTCGCGCCACGAGCCACGCGAAAACCGAACACCTACAACCGAGAACCCGCCCGTGCGTTCAGCGATCTTGTGGAGGCCGTGGCGGCTTCCTGTGGCAGGCCGCGGGCCGGGCAAGCGGGCCGCCTGGATCACTTAAGCAACACAACAACCGAGCACACGGCCAGAACCAGGCCGAGCGCTTTGCGCACGTCAAAGCGCTCGTTCAGTGCGAAGACTGCCAAGGGCGTGGTGACAAGGAACCCAAGCTGCGCCACCGGCGCGAGGTTGGATGCGTCGCCCGTGCGGAATGCGAGGATGCACGAGATCGCCGCGCTCGCGAGCAAGAACCCGCACGCGGGCGCGTAGAAAAGCGTCTCAGGCGCCATCTGCCGGATGCCCTTCATGGGATCGCCTCTCCGGGCGACCTGCGTGCACGCCTGGAAAACGACGGACTGCACGAGGAGCAGCGACCACGGGGGAATCCCCATTAGGCCCGCGCTCCGATGGAGGAAGCGCAAAAACCCGAACGCGACCGCGGCCAGAATGGGGAAGCTGAGCCGGCTCCAGCGGGCGCTGGGCGCAAGAGAGATGAGCGCTATTGCGCCAATCGCCCCCGCACTGCCGACCATCTTGTCGAACGTCACCGCCTCGCCAAACATGCCCACACAGATCCCAGAGGTGAAGATGAAACCCATGCGAAAGATCGTCGCGTTCACACTCGCGTCGCCGTCCCTCATGCTGCGGTACAGCAAGCCGAACGACACGAACGCGAACATGCCGCCGATGAGCCCCAGCACAATGAGGTCGCGGCTGAACTGGAAGCCGAAGATGATGCAGCACACGATCTGCACGGTGATGAACGCGGCCGACTGCATGGTCATGAACGTGGCCACGGACACGCCGCTGCTCTGCGCCTTCTTGTAGAGGAAGTCGCTATACCCCGTGCAGAGCAGGGCGAGCAAGATTAGTTGTGCACTTGCGGACACGTCTGTTGGCAATCCCGTCGGCCTGAAAGTCGGGCCTTAGGCAGGTGCGAGGGCCACGCGCACCTGCCTAAGGGAGACTCAGCCTTCGCGGCTGACCCGACAGGCGGAGGAAATGATGTGCACGACCGAGCCACTGCCCCTCATTGGCACGTCCGCGTCGAAGTGTGCAAGCCGGTCACAACCATCGCACGCTCACCGTGCAAGTCTTGCAGGGCGTCATGCCGCGATCCGAGGGCCTTGCAGAGCTCCAGCGTACGGGGCTGTCGATTCTCTTGCCAACCCAGCCCAGAGCCGCGTGCATAAGGTGATCGCTTTACATGACGCCGTTGAGCAAATATAGTGCCGCCCAAGAGCAACAAACCCGCCCCCGGTAAACGCCCGCAAATCGACGATCTGCCCGAATCGGCAAAACCGGGCAACGGAGGGTAATCTCGCATCGTGTCCACTTCGGCCACAAACAGCAAGCCACCGGAACCCGCGCGGACACACGGCTACAGTTCCCGAACCCACGCGGGCCCGACTGTGGCGATCCCCCACGCGCAGTACCAGCACCCCCTGGTCAACACCGCCAAACACAACGCCGTCCAAGACAATCACGCTCGCGGTCCTAGGCATGTCTGCAAGAGCGTGAGTCCCTAATCCCTAATCTTTCATCCTATGCAACCCAACACCAATCGTATCCACAAGCACCTCCAAGTCCTCTGCGAAGACATCGGATGCCGCTATTCTGGCTCCAAAGGCGAGCGGGCGGCGGCGGACTACATCGAGGGACAGTTCCGTGGGCTCGGCTTAGCCAAGGTTCGACAGGAGCCCTTCTCGTTCCCCAACTGGAGGTACGGTTCAGCCGAGTTGAAAGTCGGCAGGCGCGAGCCTACTCGCGGCGTGCCGTGCATGCCGATCGTCTACTCGCCTAACACGCCGCGGCGCGGCATCGACGGCGAGATCGTGTATCTCGAGACTGCCACCGAGATCGACATGGCCAAGCACGAACTGGACGGCAAGTTCGGCGTGCTGTTCGGCGGGTACGGCGATGATCCGTCCAAGCTGCTGCGCATCCAAACATCCGGCCTCGCGGCGATGATCGTGGTCGACTGGCGTATTCCCTTCGACTGGCAACTGGCGCTTGGCCTCCCGACGCGATGGCACAAGTACGCGCTGATCCCCTCCGTCTCCATTCCCTACATGCACCTCGACCGCATCCTCAAAGCTGATGAAAAGCGGGCGCGCCTCATCATCAAGGGCGGCAAGACGTTCGAAGACAAGTCGTCGAACGTGGTAGCCGAAGTGAAGGGCTCCCGCTGGCCCAATGAGATCATCACCATCTGCGGCCACTACGACTCGGTCGCCGCCGGTGTGGGCGCGAACGACGACGGCAGCGGCACGGTGTTCACGATCGAGCTGGCCGCGCTCTTTGCCAAGGCCAACCCCGGCCGCACGCTACGCTTCTGCACGTTCGGCGTCGAGGAGAAACTCAGCGCGGGCTCTGCACACCACGTCACCCTCAAGCGCAACCGCGTCGAGCGCAACGTGCTCTGTATCAACGCGGATAGCATTGCGGGGCTCATGGGAGAGAATGTGATCCATGTCACCGGCGACCGGCGTGTGCGCCGGCTAGCTGCACGCCATGCGAGGGGCGCCCAATACGCGGCGACGGTGACGTCCGCCATCAGCCCCTACTCCGACCACTTCCCGTTCAACATGCACGGCGTGCCATCGTTATGGTTCTACCGGCGCAACACTCCCGGTGGCAACTGGTTTTTCCATAGCCGCCACGACAACCCGTCGAACATCTCGCTCGACGCGCTTGCAGGGGCAATCCGCGCGGCCGCGGGCGTGCTTGGTGAGGTCGCCAACGCCCCCCAACTCCCCTACTCGCCGCGCATTCCCTCGGGCCAAGCCAAGCAGATCAGAACTTTGGCGCGGGATCTCTACGAGGTCGAAGGTACGATCTGACGCCCGCCGCGCCTACGGCCTGGCGTTCAGCAGCCGCTCCCGCAGCCGCTCCTTGGCGCTCACCGCGGGGCGCCTTCGCTTCTTGCCCGTCTTGCTCGCCTGCATCATCTTCTGGACGTCTGCAAGTTCACGAGCCTCCACGTAACCCTCTCGAACGAACTGCGTGAGGTATCCCTCGGGCGGGAGGGTCTGGATGCAGCGCTGGTAATACCGGCACGCCTTGACGTAGTTCCCCTGGCGCCTGTAGATCTGGGCAAGGTCGTAGTACACCGCGCTCGGCACGGGGTTGGAGATCAGCCTGCTCTGCGACTTGCGCGCGACGCTGTAGCGCATCCCCCGCTCCACCGTCACACGCCCCATCTCCACGAACGCTTGCTTCAAGGACGGCACCAGTGACTTCTTGTACACGTTTTGCCGCTGGGTGTAACGCTCCAGATGGCACCGGCCGAGCGGATACTTCTCCAGCAGCTTGAGCTTGAACTCTGCGGCCTTGCTCAGATCCCCCTTCTGCATGTACATCTCCCCCAAAAACCACAATGCGTCGTCCGCCCAAATGCTGCGCGGATAGCCCTTCACGATCTCCTGGAGCCCAATCGCCTGCTCCTCAAAGTCCGTTTCCTCCATCGCGCCCTTGAACAGCACACCGGGATCACCGCGCTCGTCGTCGTGTTGGCCGCTTGCCACCGCGCAAAGGCCCATCAGCACTGCGGCAAAGATTTCTTTGGGAGCCATGACACGCCCTCTTCTAAACACCAACAGGGCACAATTGTACTATCTTTGGGTAGCCAAAGCAATTGCGCCCTATGTGCTTGCATTGCTCTCAGACCACTCCTATAATACGCCGCGCTCGTGACAGCGTCAGCGTACACCAAAGACCGCCAGCTTGGGAACATTCGAGTGGCGCCACTCGGAGCCGACGACACTGTAGCGCCCCCGCGGAAAGGATACAGGAGATGGAAAAGATTGTTGGACAGTTTGAGAAGAACTCGCGCGAGGAAATCCGCGTGCAACTCCGCGAGTTCAAGGGCCACCAGTTGCTCGACATCCGCACCTTCTACTTCACCTCGGAAGGCGGAGAGCCCAAGCCGTCGCCCAAAGGCATATCCCTCGCCATCCGGCTCATGCCCCAACTCAAGGAAGCCATCCTCGAAGCCGAGCGCGTGCTCAAGGAGGCGGGGCTCATGGACAGCGACGGCCACATCGTGGAACAGGCCGAGGAACAGGACGGCGAGAAAGAGTAGCGGATGAGGCCAGACTAGGCCGGGCACGGGGCTGGGGGGATGCCGCGCGCGGAAACCGCAGAGCGCGGCTACTTCCTGAAATACTTCAACACGTCCGCGAGGGCAGACACAAACGTCGTGACCTCCTGCTCAGTGTTGTAGGGAGCGAACGACACCCGGATCGACTCGGGAAGCGCTCGGCCGTTGTACCACGCGTGCACGCAATGCCGGCCGTAGCGCAGCACGACCCCCCGGTTCTCATAGAGCACCCGCGTAAGATCCAAGCCGCGAATCCCGCCCGCGATGAAATTCACAATGCTGCCCCGCTGGTCGGGGGCCGCGGGGCCAAGCAAACTGACCTTGGGGATCCTCTGCACGGCCTCCGTGGTAAGCGCGTTGAGCCTCGCCACATGCTCCCGAATCGCCGCCTTGCCGATCCCCTCGATGAACTGGACCGCCGCGGCCGCGCCCGCGATGCCGCCGTAGTCTTGCAAGCCCGCCTCGAACTTGTCCGGCGGCTCCGCAGGGTCCACGAGCGCGTACGTCGCATCCCGCGTGTTGCCGCCTCCACGCAGCAACGGCTCCAACTCGGCCAGGCACTCCTCACGGCCATAGAGCGCGCCCACGCCGGTCGGGCCGAACATCTTGTGGAACGAGAACGCTGCGAAGTCCACTCCGAGCGCCTGCACGTCCAGGTCATCGTGGGCCGCGCTCTGTGCCGCGTCGAGCAGCACCCGTGCCCCAGCCCCGTGCGCGATCTCGCAGATGTCGGCAATCGGGAACGCCACGCCGCTCAGGTTCGAGCGGTGCAGCACGCTCACCAGCCGCACCTGCCGGCCCGACACCAGATCCCGGAAGCCGTCCAAGTCAAACGTGGTGTCGGGCTTTGTGGGCAACACGCGATGCTTGATGACCTTGTCGTTGTGCAGGTTCTGCCATGGGATCAGGTTCGAGTTATGCTCCAGGTCGGACGTGACGACGATGTCGCCCTGCTCGAACGCCATGCCGCGCGCGACCGTATTGATGGCTTCGGTCGTGTTGCGCAGGAAGACGATCTCCCGCGGGCTGGCTGCGTTGATGAACTCCTGGACCGCAACGCGGCACTGAGCCAACTCCTTCGACGCGGCCACGTCCACGATGTCCTCGACGGATCTCCCCGGGCACGAGATGAAGTCCTCGTGGTACGCCTGCATCGCGTCCAGCGCCGGCGCGCAACACAGCGTCAGGCAGGCGTTGTTGAAGTAGATGAGCGGCTGCTTGCGCTCGCGGCCCCGGCGAGGATCAAGCGCAGGGATCTGTGCCCGGATATCGTCTGCGTTCATGCAGCTACTCGCGCGCAAGAGCCAAGGCGAGCACCATGGCCACCGGCAGAATCGCCGCAGCGGCCACGCACATCCCAAAGCTTCGGTACACGAGGCCCGCAAGCCGCGGCGAGTAGGCGAACAGCCGGCTCGCGGCGACGCCGCGCCATTCGTTGAGCCGGCGCTCCATCGCGGCCGCAAGCCAGCCTCGCTTCTTCTCGACCTTGCAGCATGCCATCAGTCGGCCTCCTGCTGGACGGCTTCGCGCTGGGCGAGGATCTCGTCCACGTCCATAAAGCGCTCGCGGAAGTACTCCTCGATGTACGCCTTCGCGATCTTCTCCCGGTCGTGGCGCAACTCGATCGCGTCCTCGACCGAGAGTTGGAAGCTGCGGATCACCGGCCAATCGCGAATCGGTGACGTGAGCAGCGCCGGCCCCCACGCCGCATAGCACAGCGGCTGCTTCCCAAGCTGGTCGGAGAAGTTGTTGAACCCCAGTTCCTGGAGGAACGCGAGCGTGCGGTTGCCCGACTCGAAACCCATGTCCCGCAGCGCCTGCCTCCGCGCCTCGCGATCTCCGAAGTCGTACACGGGCATCACGTACTCCACGCCGTACTCGCCCATGAAGCGCCGAATCTCGGCCGTGTATTCCTCGCGTTGAATGAAGATCTCCGTCTGCGACTTGCTGTTGCCATCGGCCACGTACCGGATGCCGTGCTGAAGGTTGTACACGACCGTGCGCGTGTCCATCGACAGCCGGCAGCACAAGTCGAACACAAGCGGCGAGTGATACTTGATGGCCTGGCGCATGAACCCGCCAAATCCCTCGCGCAGGCGCTTGAACAACTCCGACACGTAAATGACCTCGTGCGAGAACCGCTCCTCGCCTAAGATACGCTTCAGCTCCTTCACCCGCTTCTGTGGGTTGCGCTCGGCTCCCATGCAGAAGCCGTTGCAGAACGTGAGCAGGTGCACGCGGCGGTACTGCTGCCCCAGGAACGCCGCGGCGAGCGTCGTGTCGAGCCCGCCCGTGAACATCACCGTGATTTCATCGGTTTCAGCCAAGGTACGGAGTCACTCCTGTGAGTCGATTCGAGTGGCGAAAGTATGCGCGTCCGCGGGCGGGCTGGCGAGTGCGCCCCACACATGCTGAAGATACCACAAGCACCGGATCGTTTCAAGGGAGGCCGCGCATCACCGATCCGAGTACCATCCCTCGACCAATTTCACGCTCTTGATCTCCAGCGCCATCCCGCCGTACGCCTTTAGGATGATCTGCGCTTGTGTGTACTGCGGATCCGCGGTGAACGTGAGCGTCCTCAGCGTCCACTCCTTGGCCTCGGGCCAGCAGGCATAGTGGTCCTCCCGATCCACGAGCCCCAACGGCTGGCCCTTAACGTTCCACTTCACCCCCGCGCTGATCAGCGACGGCCCGGTCGCCCGGTACACCACCCCCAGCGTATAGTTCCCCCCCGGCTTCAGGTCGAACCAGCCCGAGGACTTGGAATAGTGGTTGGTCTTTTCGAGTTTGGACGCGTCGATCTTGACCTCGGCCTTCGCGAACGCCGCGTTGGCGATATTCTTGCCCGCGTCCACCTTCTCGAAGTCTTTCAGATTGCCATCTCTGCCCGCGGCGCAAGCCCACGCGGAAAACGCCAAACAAGCGGCGCCAACAATACCTCTGGTCACGACACGAGCCATCTGTGAAACTCCTGAATGCACGCGGCTGCGGCAACGGTCCGTCGAGCAGCACAACCTACCGAGGCGTGCGTGAGGGTGTCAACTAAGTTCCTTAGGGCCCGGCGGCGGCTGGCCGCCGCGGTCGGCCGATTCATTGAGCCGACGAATCCGGCGCTTCAAGATCCACAGCAGAGCGAGCACCGTGGCCGCGACCGCGATGATAGGCAACGGGCCCTTGATCTCGATTCCCTGTCGGCGCAGCACGAAGATCCACAGCACTGGGATCGCAAGGAGGACGATCAAGTCCTCCCAGAACGGGCCCTTGCGCGATGGTTCCTCGGGTTGCGGCCGGAATGGGGTGATGGGGGGTTGCTGCATATTGCTCTTTACTCCCAGGGACGCGATGCGCAAGCCCGTCGCCGTGCGGCTAACGAATCGCACCATGTCCCGAGACGCGGTGTCAACCTCCCGAAGGTCGACAACCTTCGGGAGGCTCAAACTTGCCGCGCACAGTATCGCACTTTGCTCCTAGCATAATCAACCGCGATCTCGCGGCAACGTCAGCCGCACCGCGTTCATAGCGGCCGCTGTGAGGGGGCATCGAGGCCACAACGGAAAGTCGCGTCGCGAGCAACTTGCCACCGCACGCCTACTCCTCCGGTCCGCGTTCGACGCGCTCGGACAGCCGGCAAAAGCCGGTTCGGAGTGCCGCCGCGCACTCGAACTCACCCCCTGCCTCATCTTTCCGAGAAGAAGGCTCGAAGCCCTCACCCCGCGCGGAGTGGCCACGCTGGCGTGCTACCTGATCCGTGCGCCAATCTCGGGGTGGTTCACGCCCCGCTTCTTCGGCCTCACGTCTTCAGCGCCCGCGGCCTGCATCTTCGTGACGTTCAAGTTCCATATCTCGAAGAAGCGGTCGACCGCGTACTGAAGCACCTGCGCACCCCGGCCAGGGAGGATGGCGTCAAAGCCACTCCATGGCTGGACGCCGTCGTACGTCTTAACGAGCAGTGTGGCGTTGAAGGCCTTGATCGTATCCACGAGTGGCCGCAGTTTCCTAAGTTCCGATGCTTGCTCAGCAATCTTGACAGACACGTCCTTCGCCTCGCCAACCAACTGCGCCTTCTCCTTCGCCAACGCGGCGGCCTGGCTGCGGAGGCCATCGCGCTCCTTCCTCAGGCCGGCACACTCGGCCTTCAGGCTTTCTGTCTCCTCAGTTAATTGTGCATTCTTCGTGGCCAGGCGATCCCTTTCCGTGGTCAGACGATCCCTTTGCTTGGCCAGCGCGGCATTCTCGGCCTTGAGGCTGTCTCTTTCCACCGTCAGGTCGCTATTCGTCTTCGCCAGATCATCGGCCCTCTTCCGCAGCTGTGAGTACTGCGGGATGACTTTCATCAGCCCTACCGCGATGGCGACCAGGCCGGCGAACAAAGCTACGAACCCAATGATACTTGGCCGTCCGCGCGGCCCCTTCGCTTCTTCCTCAGCCATGGCGCGTCTCCTGATCAGTAAAGCGGTGGCGAACCTCGCCCCAGAAGGTAGCTAGCTTATTCGGGTCTGCGTTCGCAGTCAAGGGCGAGGGGAACGGAAATTTCCGCAACGTCCGCAACGATTCCATATCGAGCCCGGCGTGGCCGGTCGGGTGTGATGCCTGTCATGGGTGCGCGCTCGCGATGGATGAGCCGTTGGCGCGCGAGCCACTTGCAAAACCCCAGTTGTCCTACCGGTGCTCTGGCGCCGCAAGCCGGCGATGTCGCGTTTGTAGTAGGCCCGTGAGGGCCTTCCGCTCGGGTGGCGAATCGACATCGGCGCAGAGGGCGCCCTGACGGTCGCCACTACAAGCGAAGCGCTCCCGCGCTCGCATCTCGGCGGCGCCGCGTTCGACACCTCCGCCATCCATCATGTTAGGCGCGAGGCCTCGGCCTATTGGGGGTTTGCAAGTCGCTCGCGCATCATGCCCGTGGGAATCGACCATCTTGGCGCCCC
>JAJRTI010000702.1 GCA_024278415.1 Planctomycetota bacterium
CGGCCTGCGGCCGCAACCCTGGGCTAGAAGCCGGAAGCCCGTTGGGCTTCCAAACAGCGTTGCGTCAAGCGGAAACGCTGTCCATTGAACTCGCGCACGTTCATGGGGCCAACGGCTGTTGCAATCGGCTGAAGTGTTACAGTCAAAGAACATACTGAGCCAACGCCACTGCTGAGGCTTGTCCCAGCAGAGCGATGATTACCGACTACTGCCGAGCCATTCCTGACTCTCTATCCCCTCGCCTTTTCTAACTCTCGGCATGCCGAAAGCCAGAAAAGGCGAGGGGGGAGAGGATTCGCTGCCCAGTAGTCGGCAATCCTCGCAGCACGGGGCCCGGCCCCGTGCTGGCGTGCAGCCCGATCGTGATATGGGAGTGGTGACGGAAAGCGAGGGCCCTGCGCTTTACCCACACCTTGAGAGCGACGCCGCGCCGCGGTCATTGCCGAACCCCGCAGGGGTTCCGTCTTCTAGCCCAGGGTTGCTGCAACCCTGGGTACAAGGCCCACGCACAAGATTCAACCCCAACGGGGTTGCGTCCATGGCATCTCGGTCGAGCACTGACGCAACCCCGTTGGGGTTGACGCAACCACGGCCATTCCTACCCAGGGTAGCGAGCCAAGCTCGCAACCCTGGGCTAGAAGACGGAATCCCGTTGGGATTCGCACAAGGGCGTCCTCGGCGCTCCCCCGACGTTTGTGGGGAGTTGACTGCGCCAAGACGTCCGCCGAAGTTGTGGGTAAAAAGCAGGGCGAGGGCCTTCCGCTCCTGTGTCGCGGGTAAAGGCCAATTTGCAAGACGTTGTGCCGGGTATTCTACGAGCCGTCGAGCATGCAATCAACCGGCCTCACGGCCGGAGTCGGTAGACCTTCGCCCGGTCATTCTCGAACACCAAGTCGAACGTCTCCGGGTGTGCCGCTGCCCACGCGCGCTCGATGGGAAACCCCTCCGCATCGGGCTTGCCGTAGTCGACCTCCAAGGGCGGCACAGTGCCGATGAAAAGTACGGTCGCGTGCGCGCGGCGCAGGTTCGCCAGCCACGCATCATAGTCCGGCCGCCAGCGGTAGTACCCGGGCTTCTCCGTGCGAGGCGGCCGATAGGAGGCCTGCGCGCGCTCATGCCAGTCGTAGTCGTGGAGCTTCCATCCCGCGTGCTTATCGATGTTGACGTAGACGAGGCGGTTGGTGAAGCCCGGCCCGAGAAGCGGGTACACAATGCAGTTGCCGGTGTATGCAATCGTTTCGTTCCGCAAGTTTTGCCGCGCCCACATCCATGCGGTGGCAAGTTCGCCGTAGTCGTCCCGATGGAATCGCACCAGCGGCTGCATCTGCCGCCCCGCGTTGGGCCGCGACGCCCACCAGACTCCAGCCACCGCCACGATGACCGGCGTGGCCAGTCTCAGCGCCTTCAACCCCGCGCGCCGTGTGCGCGCCATAGCAGCGCTGATCCCAAATGCCAACAAAACGATCGCAACGGACGCCGCGGCCCCGTTTGCTGACACCAGCGACCGCCGGCCAAGGACCGGCGCGGCCTCGGCGATGATGGGCACAGGCAGCATCTGAGTGAACGCGAGCATCACCACGGCGATGCGCACCGCGGTCCACCCGCGGCCAGGCCGGTCGAGCATCGTGGCCACGAGAACGCCGGCCAAACCGGCGCAAGGCAGGAAATGGTTGGGCGAATAGTAAGGAAGCGCGGCCCACAACAGGGCCAAGTAGAGCCACGGCGCGAGCACGAGCAGGCACTGCGCCGCGCGGGGCGTGCCCGCGCCACAAGTCTTGCGGAGGCGCCCGAACACGAGGGTTCCAACAAACAGCAGCGACAGCCCCACCCACACCACTAACATGGACTCGCCAAACACCGCGCTGAGCGCGTCCAAGAGCGGTGCGAGCCCCCCGGTGTCGATGGGCTTCGTCGCGGCCATGACGCTGCGGTCATAGGAACCAGGCATGACCGTGATGCCGAACATCTTGACCGCCATGGGAAACAACGCGCTGCCGGTGACGGCCCAGTTGCGCACGTACCAGAAGCCGCCGAACGCCACCGCAACGAAACCCACCAGCGCGGCCCGAACCCCGACGCGCCCCAGCCCGGCCCAGCGCCGCGCCTCAACCTTCCATGACTTCAAGACGCCCGGCGCTGCCGCCACGAGCAGGCAGACGACCAAAAGCCCCGCGAAGAGCTTGGTGCCCACCATGAGGCCTAATGCGCCGGCGAACACGGCAAGCGATCGGAGGCTCGGACCGCGATAGAAGTCCACGAGGCAAGACACACACGCAATGAGCACCGCCGCGAACGCGACGTCGACGTTGGCGCTGACCGATTGGCGTAGCGCGGCCGGGCTGAGCATGAAGACACACGCGCCGCACACCGCCGCGGCCGGCGAGGCGCCGCTTTGCCGTGCAAGCCGGTACGATGCAATCCCACCTAGAATGAGGAACGGGAACTGGCCGACTTTTGCGAGCAGATCGTGGCCCAAAGGCATGAGGAGCCACATGTAGAACAGCTCGGCGTTGCACGGCGCATAGCTGGGAGCGTCGAACGCGAACGGAGCGAAGACAATGAAGATCCGCCGCGCCTTCATCCACTCGACGGGAAACCTGAGGTGGTGCATCAAGTCATCGGCGTGATCTGGCGCAACGGCCAATCCGAAGCGCAGATACGCCACGCACGCAAACGCGGCGATGCTCGCCATAGCCAGGGCGGCTAGCCCAAGGCCGCCCGCGCTCGGCCCGGGTTGATCCAAGCTCGCCTGCTCCCCCCCTCTTGACGCCTGACTTCTAAGACGATGCGCGGCGATGCCGGCGCCGATAGCGATGAGCACGTTTAGCGCCACCAGCGCGTCGCAAGTCAACACGCCGGCGAAGCCCAGCACTGCACAGGTCAGCACGATTTGCCCCCACGCGAACAACGGCCAGAGAACGGCGCGCCGCGATCGCTCGGCATCGCTGAAGCCGATCCGCAAAAGCCAGCCGGCGCTGAGACACACCGCCACGTTCATCGCCACGAACCGAGCAAAGCCGGCAACGCCTGCATCGCACACCCAAGACGCCCATGCGCCCAGGAGCGACACGATGGCAGTCGTGACAAATGTGGCAACCATGTGTGGCCAACGCGGGCTTCGCCCGCAACCAAAGAGCAGCGGATCCCGAAGCTTCGGGACCGTCCGTCGGAACGCTAAGGCGTTCCGCTCCGGGCATCTCCGCACCACGCGGAGCTGCAACAGCCTGAGACTCTATCGCGCCGCCTTGAGAATAAACAACCGCGTGTCCGCGTCCGCGGGCAACTGGA
>JAJRTI010000703.1 GCA_024278415.1 Planctomycetota bacterium
GCGCTCCGCTTGTAGTGGCGACCGTCAGGGCGCCCTCTGCGCCGCTGGCGATTCGCCACCCGAGCGGAAGGCCCTCACGGGCCTACTACAAACGCGACGTCGCCGGCTTGCGGCGCCACAGCACAGGTAGGACAACTGGGGTTTTGCAAGTGGCTCCCAGGGTTGCGAGCTTCGCTCGCGAACCTTGGGCTGGTATCCGGAATGCCGTTGGGATTCCCGTCGGCGGGGACAACCTCCTCACCGGCCGCCGATCTCGTCCACCAGCGTGATCTGCCCGAAGCGCTGCGGATCCTTGGGCTGCGAAACGCCGCCGTGCCATCCGTAGTAGCCCCGATTCGCTTGGTCTTGCTCGTTCACGAGCAGAGCGAAGCCAAGCCACGTGCCTGCCCGCGCCTCGATGCCGGGGAGTAGGCGCCAAGGGATCGCCATTTCGTACACCGTCTCGCCCCCGCGGCGCACGATGGCGAGGGGGAATTGGACCGGCCCCGTGGGTGCGCGGGGCAACGCGCACCAAGCCCAAGTCTGTGGCCCCGTGGCCGTGAGCGCGCAGCCGAGTTCCGCTCGCGGCGCACCGGCCTGATCGGGTTGCGGCGTGATGCCGAACTGGAGGCCGTCGCCGTCCCAAATCGCGCCGTCTCGCCGCTCGTTGCGGTGTTGGTCGTCCCGCACGCGCACCGCCATGTACAGCGCGCGGTCGTCCCACCGGAGCTGCGCCATCGCGCTCAGGTCGTTGGCGTCCTTCGGCGGGCCGTCCTTGGGATCGTGGCGTTCGCCTGTGTCTGTGCCGATGACGATGGGGAATGTGTTGCCCCATTCGCTCAGGTCGCCATCGATGGCCGGCGGCTTTGCGAAGCGGGGCGCGGCCATGAACACCAGTCGCCGGCGGGTCTGTGTCCGTGCGCCTGATTTCGTGGCAGCCTCTGCCCGGAACGGATACCGGCCCAACGGATGCGCCCGAACGGGCAGAGGCACAAGCAGCGGCCCCGTCTCGCCGGGCTGCAAATCGGCAAACTCAAAAGACAGCTCCAGCGGCCGCTCGCCTTTCGACAGCGGCGACGTGAGCCGAATCGTGCCCGCTTGCGCCCCGGCACTGTGGTTCGTCACCCGGACGCGAACACGCGGCGGCCCGGCAAGAACGGGCAGCGGCGCGATATCGATTGACAGCGGCTCCGTCACGGTCACAGGCGCCCGCAAAGCGGCGGTCGTGACGCCGCCGTTGGTTGCGAAGGCCCAGAGCACGGCCGCGCCGGGGGCCGCATCGGGATCGGCGGAGAGTCTGTCCTGCTGCACGCTCAAGCCGGGCGTTGCGTCATACTCGATCTGGCCACGTACGTCGCCCAGCACGCGCAGGCGCACCGCGCTGCCGCGGGCGAGCATCGCGCGTGGCGGATCGATGCGGACGCCCGGCCTCGCAATGCCGCCGGCCGCGGTGGGCAGATCGATCAGCAGCGGCTCATCTGTGAGCGTGACGATGAGGCCGTCGGCCACGCGGGTTGGCCACACGTGGCCGGCCACGTCCACGATGCGCGCCGGGCCGGGGGCGCAGGGCAGGCGGACCGCGCGCGGCGGCCCCTCCTCAGCCCAGGCAACCCAGTGGCTCCGGTCGCCGCGGCGGAACTCGAAGATCCAGAGGCCGTCGCTCGTGACCTCTCGCCTGGCGAACTTCGCGCCGGTGAGCGCGTCGGAGAGCCGCGCGTAGGCCACGGCCGCGGGCCAGGGCGCGCGCGTGCGGACATCGAAAAGCCCGCAGTGCACGAACCCGCCCGGCAGGTCGTTGACCCAGTGCATGACGAACCAGTAGAGCTGCTGCACGCCGTGGCTGAGCGCGGTCGCGTAGCGCTTGTACACGTAGCCGGCCTTCTCGCGCTCTGGCAGCACCTTGCCCAGAGCCGCCGTGACCTCGGTGAGAATGATCGGTTTGTCCACGCCGCGCTCGGCCATGTTGCGGCGCACCCTGGCCAGCAGTTCGTCCATCTGCCGGTTGGGCACGTACATGTGCAGGTCGATCACGTCGCACCACTTCGCTCCGCCGGCATCGAGGAACCTCGCGAGCATGGTGGGATCCACGTTCAGGCCGGTGAGGCCGGCCATCACGACCTTGCAATTGCGATCCGCGCGCTTGGCCGCGAGGTAGCCTGCCTTGAGCACCGCCACGTACTTCTCGGCCATGCCCGGCCGGAACAGCGGCGGCTCGTTGCCCATCTGCCACCAGCGCACCATGCCGCGGTACTTGCGGACCGACGCCTCGACGAACTGCGCATACGCGGCGATGGTCTCAGCCCCGTGCAACGCCTGCGACGCGTCGTTGATCATGGCCACGGTTGTGACGCCGTACCGATTGGCCAGCTCGAACTGGCGGTCGTGCCAGGCGAAGTTGGGCCGGCGCCAACGCGCGCCGATCCAGCGCATGGTGTAGGGATGGCCGTTGAGCAGCCCAAAGGGCGAGTCCGCCTCGCGTCCGAACTCCGTGGGCCGCGGCCGCACGAGCGCGCCGATGCGCGTGGCCCATCGTTGGCCGTCCGCGGCGAGGCGGATGCGAGCTTCAAGCCACTCGTTCTGCGGCAGGCCAGCAGCCGGGAAGTGGACATCCGCGTTGGCCGCGCGGTGGCGTTTGGTGATCGTCGCAAGCTTCGCCTCACTCAGCGGCCGGCCGCGCGAGTCGAATAGCGCTGCCGACAGCGTGGCGGGCCGCGGCATCTGCTTCGGCAGCACGACCTCGAAGCCCACGGTTTCGTCGGGTGCGAAGATGCGCTGCTTGACGCGAGCAAAGAGCGGCTTGGCCTCGCCGGTGGCGCTTGCAGGAGCCGCGGGCGCGGGCGTGAGCGCGACGTCGTCGACCTCGCACCAGCCGCACACAGATCCGACGAAGTGGATCGTGAGTCGGGCCCGCGCCACACCGGCAGGTGCGTCGAGCCGCGCTTCGCGGTACTGCCACACCGGCCAGTTGCCCTCGATGTGAAGGCCGCGGATGGCGGCCAATTTGCGGCCCTGTGCGTCGAGCCACGTCACGTCCAAGCGCGCGGCGAAATTGGGATCGCCGATACCCGGCAGCCTCGACCGCATCCACGCCGAGAGCAGCCACGGGCCAGGCGCGACCGGGCCGGCGACGGTCACCCACTGTGGATCGAGTTGCTCCCGCGCGCGCGCGATGCGGCCGGCCTTGGCGCCCGTGCGCGCGGTCTCGGCCATGCGCGCGCCGGCCGCGGCCCGCCACCCGCCTTTCTCGAACGATGCGTCCCTGACGACGTTGCCCGCGGCGTCGTCGCTCGACTGCTCTTTGTTGACGCGCCATGCGTGGGCCGTCTGCGTGAGGATCAGGAGTGCCGCTACGGCGACCGCGAGGCGCCACCAGCCGGTCCAGCAGCATGTTCGGACGAGGTATGTCACCAGAGCTTTCCCCAGGAGCGGAGTCAGGCAACGCCTACGCGCCTGTAGTGCGCACGTCAGTGCGCCTCTGCTGCGGCGCGTGGTCGCCAGAAGGCGCACTGACGTGCGCACTACAGGCGGCGCGTGGGGAAACTCACGATGCCTCACGGCTGGCCTCCTTGCTGGCCCAACGGCAGTGGCGCGAGGCACACGTCATCAATCCAGACCGTGCCAATCGTGTCCCGCACGTAGAGGTAAACCGCCACGGAGTCCGCGCCAGGCTTGAGGGAGAAGACCTGCTCGCGGCGCACCCAGCCCTGGGTCTTGCCGGTGACGTAGGTGAACTCCTGCGCGTGGTCAGCCGAGACCCATCCCATGGGCCGGCGATGCCGGTTGAACGGGAGCACGTGCGTGAAGAAGTAGCCGGTCAACCCCCGCGCATCGGTCCGCGCACGCAGGGACAGGCGATACCGACGCCTCGGATCGACCCGCACGGTCTGGCTCACGTGGAGCGCGGTGAACTCCTTGGCATCGAAGCGCAAGGCAGGGTTGCCATCGACGGCCTCCACGCGCGCGGTCGAGCCCTTGCCCACGATGCGCCAGGGGCGGAGGCCCTTCTCGAAGCCGCCATTCTTCAGCAAGTTGTCGGGCAGGTCGCGGTCGGTGAAACGAACCCCGGCGTAGTCGCTGTCGCGAAGGCCCACCTTGCCGCCCAATGGCACGTCCACGCCTGCCTCCGCAATGGACACCTCGTCGAACCACGCTACGCCCTCGCCCTTGACGGCCAGGTACACGAACAACCGGCCTGTGCCGCCGGGCAACTTGTCGATAGCGACGTCGTAGCGCTTCCAGTCGCTGTCGCGGGGCAGCACGTAGTGGGTCTTGGGCGAGAGGCGGACCCAACCGAGGGGGGAGTATTGCTTGTCCGGCCGCTTGGCGCGATGCGCCAGTACGCGCACCTCCGCGCGGCCCGCCACGTTTTTCGTGCGCGCCCAGAAGCGCAGCACGTAGCGCTGGTCCGGCTTCACCAGCGCGGGCCGCGTGAGCGACACGGCCCAGAGATCCTCTCCCGCCGATCCAACGATGCGCAGAGCCGCCTTGCCATAGACGCGTTGCGCGGTGTCGTACGTCACGCGCGGCGAGCCTCCCTTCTGCCAATCCTTGTCGCGCCAACTGAATGCGGCATCGTCGTCGCCGTTCCAGTAGAGCACGACTCCTTTCGGGAGCGCGGGCGCGGCGCTGGCCGCGGATGCCAGGGCGGCTGCCAGGAGGGCAATGATGCAATGGGCTTGTGTCACAGTCAGGGCATGATAGACCGCGAACAGGGAGGAATCAATGGGGGTGGGGGGGGGACGTCCGCGACGGAGTTCTGTGACTGCCCACGCACTGCCATCCCGAGCGCAGCGAGGGATCTCTCTGGGCCGAGGCGTCGTGTGTTGGGTACGTCGAGATTCCTCGCGTAGCCTCTCCTGAGCGAAGCCGAAGGGCTCGGAATGACAGCGACTTGGCAGGCGCCACATCCGTGGGCTGCATTCATCCGTGGGGGATCACTGCTGTCGGGAAGGAGAATAGCCACGGATGAATGGAGACCCCGGACGGCACAGAACCAGAATCGCTCAGGTTAGGTTATGGCCAGGCACCGGACCCGTACAAGGAAAGAGCGCCAGGCCGCTGCTGTAGCGACCCGGCGCTTGGAGGGTCTGCCTGACTGTCTGGGAACACGACCGGAGCGCCAGGCCTTCGCCTGTCGTGTCGTTGCCTGAGGATGATTCGGAATGCGAAGGCATTCCGGCCCACGCCAACGGTCTGAGGCGACGCTTCGCTAGAAGTTCAGGCCCGCGCCCAGCATGACGCTGTGCTGGTCGTGGTCGTTGCGCGCGGCGCCGTAGTCCACGCCGCCGTCAATTGCGTTGTAGCTGCCGGACCGCAGCTTCTTGGTGAACGCGCGCACGTACGCGAGGCCGACGTAGAAGTTTTTCGTGTGGTAGCGCACGCCCATGGTGAGGTGGTGCTCGGTGATGGCAGGGGCGACCGGGAAGAGGTAGCGATCGCGCACCGGGCTGCGGCCGTAGTTGTAGCCCGCGGCCACGGTCAGGTTCTTGAGCACGTCGTACTCGGTGCCGAAGATCCAGATGAACTGGTCCTTTTGCTTGAGGCCCACGTCCGGGGTCATGTCGGGGGCGTTGTAGCGTCCCTGGCGGAACTTGGCGTCCTGCCGGTCGAACGAGGAGGTGCCGTTTTGGACCCAGCGCAATTCGCCCATGAGGCGCCACTTGTCTGTGGCGTCGTAGTTAGCTCCGACCGCGAACTTCTGCGGGAAGGTCCAGCCATCGAGGCTGACGTTCTTGTATTCCCAGGCTGCGCCGGCTGGCGGGCTTATGGGCGGGCCGGGGATGAGGGGCGACGTGCGGATCATGCCCCTGTCGGCTTTGAGGTCGTGGAACCAGATGGGCGTGAAGTATGCCGCGCCCAAGCGCAGCTTCTTGGTGGCCTGATACAGCACGCCCACCGTGCCGCCGATGCCGGTGCCCTTCGCTTTGTCGATCGCTAGCCAAGCCGGCCCCACGACGGCGCGCATGTCCATCTCGGCCTGGCCCACGTTGAGCGTGGCTCCAATCATGAGGTCGTCGGTGATTTTGATGGCCGCGCCGGCCGCAATCTTGGCCAAACTGAAGTCGGCGTCCACGTCCATGTATTCGTTAGGGAACATGGCCGCGTTGATCTTGTAGTCCGAGCCCAAGCCCGCCTGCGCGAACACGCCGATGCCGACGACGCACGTATCGCCCACAGGCCAGCCAAGGGCGAGGTTGGGCAGGAGCACGTTGTCCAACCGGCCGGCCTTGCGATTCCTCACGTTCCGAAAGTGCTGGTCGGTGTACAGCCACTGGGGACCGATCTCCACTTCGCGCCGGGCAAGCTGCGCGAGCGTGGCGGGGTTTTGGTTCATGGACAGCGGGCCGCCGCCGACCGCGACATCGGCGCCGCCGCGGGCCACTGCGCGTTGGCCCCAGCCGATGGGCTCCTGGCCGTTGGTGGCGAGCGCTTCGCCCGACATGAACAGGCAAGCCGCCACAGCGACTCCCAACAACGCACAGCACACAATACTCGTCAAGACTCTCGGGTGGCCGGCGACTCTAAACATGTGCCAATCTCCTTGGGAAAGGGACGCGCACCACGGCCTCCTTGCCGTGGCAGGGTTGACTGTTCGAGTGTCATGCACGTGGGGACACGATGCGATTTCGCTGCGCGAGCTTCCGCATCACGTCCCCGCGTGGCGAGGGTCGGCTCTGCGTTACTCCACGTCTGGCAGGTGGGTGAGCGCCTCCTCGATCTGGTGCTCGGGGTATTCGTAGTCCTCCAAGGCGCCCTCGAAGTACTTCTCGTACGAGGCCAGATCAAAGTGGCCATGGCCGCTGAAGTTGAACACGATGCACTCCTCTTTGCCCTCTTCCTTACAACGCAGGGCTTCCTTGACGGCCCCGTTCACCGCGTGCGCGGTCTCGGGCGCGGGCACAATGCCTTCGGTTTGGGCGAAAAGCTGCGCCGACTTGAACACGGCATTCTGGTGGTACGCCTCGGCTTCGACGAGGCCCTCGCTTTTGAGGAAGCTCACGAGCGGCGCCATGCCGTGGTAGCGCAAGCCGCCGGCGTGGATGGGCGACGGCATGAACGTGTGGCCGAGCGTGAACATTTTCAGCAGCGGCGTCATCTGCGCGGTGTCGCCGAAGTCGTAGCGGAAGGGGCCCTTGGTGAGCGTGGGGCACGCGGTGGGCTCCACGCCCAGGAGGCGAATGTCCTCGCCCTTGAGTTTGTTCGGCACATAGGGGAACGCAAGGCCGGCGAAGTTGCTGCCGCCGCCCACGCAGCCGATGACCACGTTCGGGGTGTCGCCGATGATCTCGAATTGCTTCTGCGTTTCGAGGCCGATGATCGTCTGGTGGAGCAGCACGTGGTTGAGCACGCTGCCGAGCGAGTACTTGGTGTCGTCGTGTGTGGCCGCGTCCTCGACCGCCTCGCTGATCGCGATGCCAAGGCTGCCGGGCGTGTCCGGGTCTTCGGCGAGGATCTTTCGGCCGCACTGGGTGTCCGGGCTGGGGCTGGGCACGACCTCGCCGCCCCACATGTGCATGAGCATTTTGCGGTACGGCTTCTGGTCGTAGCTGCACCGAACCATGTAGACCTTGCACTGGATGTCGAACATCTTGCACGCGAAGCTTAACGCGCTGCCCCACTGGCCCGCGCCGGTCTCGGTCGCGATGCGCGTGACGCCGGCTTGTTTGTTGTAGTAGGCCTGCGCGACCGAGGTGTTGGGTTTGTGGCTGCCGGGCGGGCTCACGCTTTCGTTCTTGTAGTAGATGCGTGCGGGAGTGCCGAGCGCCTTCTCCAGGCCGTAGCAGCGCACGAGCGGCGTGGGCCGCCAGATCATGAGCACGTCGATGATCTCGTCGGGGATGCCGAGCCAGCGCTCCTGGCTGACTTCCTGCATGATGAGTTCCATGGGGAAGAGGGGCGCCAGCGCCTCGGGTCCCAAAGGCTCATTCGTCGCCGGGTTCAGGGGCGGCGGGGGGGGCTTGGGCAGGTCCGCAACCACGTTGTACCACTCGCGCGGCATGTCCGATTCCGACAGCAGGGTCTTCTTGTCAGCCATAGCTTCCAGTTCCCGTGGGTATGACGTTGAGGGGATGAATCCGTGACGAGGAGCGGAAAAGCTTACGTAAACGCGCCATCAAATTCAAGGGCTCCCTTCCGCAGCGGCATTCCTTGGCCCACTCGGCCGCTGTTGCGGATAGGGTCCGCAGGTCCTATCATCGGGCGGCGCCCGGGGACGGGGCTTCAGCCTCGCTGTCCCGCATCACAACTGAAGGAACCGAATACTTGGCCGACCGACACCTGCAATCGCACAGGCTTCCGATTCTGTCCAGCTACGTGAGCATGATTTCGCTTGCGGCCGCTGTGAACAGCGCGCCCGTGTGCTTGACGGCGATGGCCTCGACGTTTGGCCTGGCCGAGGGCCAGATGGGCATGGTGGCGGGCGCCATTTTCATGGGCATTGTGGTGGGCATCTGCGTATCGGGTCCGCTGTGCGACAGGTTCGGCATGAAGCCGTTTCTGCTCATCGGCGCAGGCAGCCAGGGAGCAGGGATGCTTTGCGTCGCGCTGGCCCCGAGCCACGCGACTTTGCTTGCGGCCCTATTCGTGGCGGGATTTGGCGGTGGGGTGTTGGATGCGCTACTGAGCCCGCTTGTTTGTGCGCTCAGGCCGGACGAGAAGCCGCAGGCGATGAACCTGTTGCACGCGTTTTACTGCATTGGGGCCGCGCTCACCGTGTGTGTTGCGATGCTGCTCCTGCGGCTCCATTGCCACTGGCGCACGGTCTTCGCTGTGGGCGCGGCGCCTTCCATTGCCGCCATCGTCGGCTTCACGTTTTCGCTCCTTCCACGCGGGGTTGGCGCCGGCGAGGCGGCGGAGCGGCTGCCCGTCGGCCTGCTGTGCCGCAGCGGCACATTTGCCCTCATGGCGCTGGCCATGCTGCTGTGTGGCGGCACGGAGCTTGGCCCGGCTCAGTGGCTGCCGGCGTACGTGGAGCGCGCATTGCGCTGGGAGCGCGGCAACGCCGCGCTCGCGCTCCTGCTGTTCAGCCTGGCCATGGCGGCCGGGCGCCTGGCCGGGTCGCGGATCGCCAAGCATGCCTCGCCCTCGGGCATGGTCATTGCCTCGGCCCTCGCGTCCGCGGCGCTGATCTTGCTCATGAGCCAGCCGTACTCGCCCACGTTGTCGCTCGTCAGCGGCACGCTTCTCGGAGTCGCGGTCGCTCCCCTCTGGCCGACGACGCTCGCGCTGGCCGCGAGCCGCTTCCCCAACGGCGGCGCCACGATGTTCTCCATGTTGGCTGCGGCGGGGAACGCCGGCGGCTTCTTCGTGCCCTTGGCCGTGGGGCTCGTGGCCGAGCAATGGGACATGCACTGGGGCCTTGCGTCCATCGTCGTGTTGCCGCTGTTGCTCGTGGCGATCATCGCCACGACCGCGCGGCGCGCGCCATAGGGCGCGCGTGGGATCGCGTCTTGGCCGAGGCGGCGTGTGCGGGCTACTTCGCCTTCGTCCTTTTCCCCGCGGCGTTTCTCTTCCGTTTCTTCACTTTCACCTTGGCCTTGGCCCCCACGCTCGGCAGGGCCACTTCGAGCGCGTCGTCGATGGTTTCGGCGAACTTGAAGGTGAGGTCCTCCTTGGCGTTCTCCGGCACGTCGACCAGGTCCTTTTCGTTCTGTTTGGGCAGCAGCACGGTCTTGATGCCGGCGCGGCGCGCGGCGAGGACCTTTTCCTTGATGCCGCCCACTGGCAGCACGCGGCCCCGGAGGCTGATCTCGCCGGTCATGGAAAGGTAGGGCTTCACGGATGTGTCGGTGAAGAGGGAGACCATGGCGACGGTGATGGCCACGCCGGCCGATGGGCCGTCCTTGGGGATCGCGCCGGCTGGCACGTGCAAGTGCACGTCGGTCTTAGCGAAGGTGTTGACCGGGATGCCCAGGTCTTCGGCGCGGCTGCGAATGTAGCTCATTGCGGCCTGTGCGGACTCCTTCATCACGTTGCCGAGTAGGCCGGTGATGGTGAGCTTGCCGCTGCCGGCCATGCGCGTGCATTCGATGAAGAGGATTTCGCCGCCGGTTTGTGTCCAGGCCATGCCCACGCTGACTCCGGGGATGCTCGTGCGCTCTGCGAGGTCCTGGAAGAACTTGGGGATGCCGAGCAGGTCGGGAAGCATGTTGGGCTTGATTGTGTACGGGCCCTTCTGGCCTTCTGCGACTTTGCGCGCGATCTTGCGGCAGCAGTTGGCGATCTCGCGCTCCAAGTTGCGCAGCCCGGCCTCGCGCGTGTAGTCGACGATGATACGCTTGATTGCGGCCGGCTCGAACGTGATGGCCTTTTTTGTCAGCCCGTGTTGCTCGGCCTCCTTGGGGATGAGGTACTGCTGCGCGATGCTGACCTTCTCCTCGGTCGTATACCCCGGCAATTCGAGGATCTCCATGCGGTCGCGCAGCGGCGGCGGGATGGTGTCGAGCACGTTCGCGGTGGTGATGAACATGACGTTCGACAGGTCGAAGGCCACGTCGAGGTAGTGGTCGCTGAAGGAGTTGTTCTGTTCTGGGTCGAGCACTTCGAGCAGTGCGGACGAGGGGTCGCCGCGGACGTCGGAGCCGAGCTTGTCGACCTCGTCGAGCATGAAGACTGGGTTCTTGGTGCCGGCCTTGCGGAGGCCTTGGATGATGCGCCCGGGCAGGGCACCCACGTACGTGCGCCGGTGTCCGCGGATTTCCGCTTCGTCGCGTACGCCGCCGAGGGAGATGCGGATGAACTCGCGTCCGATGGCCCGGGCGATGGACCTGCCCATGGAGGTTTTGCCGGTGCCGGGCGGCCCCACGAAGCAGAGGATGGGGCCCTTCATGTCCTTCTTGAGCTTGCGCACGGCCAGGTATTCGAGAATGCGCTCCTTGAGCTTGGCGAGGCCGTAGTGGTCTTCGTCGAGGATCTTCTGCGCCTTTTGGATAGAAAGCCGGTCCCGCGTGGCCTTGTCCCACGGCAGAGCGATCATCCAGTCGAGGTAGGTGCGCGCGACTCCGTATTCGGCTGACGATGGGTGCATGCGCCGGAGGCGGTCGAGTTCGCGGCTGGCTTCCTTCATGGCCTCTTCGGGCAGCTTGGCTTCGTCGAGTTGCTGCTTCAACTCCTCGATTTCGGCTTCGTGGTCGTCGCCTTCGCCCAGTTCTTCCTGGATGGTCTTGAGCTGCTCGCGCAGCAGATACTCGCGCTGGCTCTTGCCCATCTTCTCCTTGACCTGCGAGTCGAGTTCGCTGCTGATGCTCAGCACGCGCAGTTGCTGCCGCAATTCGTTGGCCACGTGCCTGAGCCGAGCGCTCACGTCGAGTTCTTCGAGCAGGGCTTGGCGCATGCGGGTATCGATGCGCAGGTTGGCCGCGACCATGTCCGCGAGCCGGCCGGGGTCGCTGATGTTCATGATCGCGATCTTCATTTCGTCCGGCAGGTGGGACGCCATGTCGATCATGCGCTGGAACTGGGTGGACACGTGGCTCATGAGGCCCTGGATCTCTTCATCGATGACCGCGGCATCGTCTTTGGGCTCCACGCGGAAGATGGGGTAGGGGGTCATCTGCACGGGGTCGAGGAGTTCGACGCGGCGGAAGCCTTGAAAGAGGATGCGCGTGGTGTTGTCGGGGAAGCGGAGCATCTTGACGATGGCTCCGGCCGTGCCCATGCGGTGGAGGTCGTCGGGCGAGTGGACCTCTCGATCTGCCTCCTTGAGGGTGACTCCGGCCATGAGGCGGTCGCCGGCGAGCGCGTCGTCGATGAGCTTAATGTAATCGGGCTCGCCAATGGTCACCGGCACGAGCATGCCGGGGAACACGACCATGTCGGGCAGGGGCATGACGGGGAGCTGCTCCGGTATGCTGGGCAGATCCGGCGCATCGTTGGGTTGCTGCGTTGGCTCGGTTGGCTGCTGATCGGCCATGGATGGGTCGCCTTCCCTCGGCTAGATGATCGACACGACAAATCGCACGGGTTCTTGCTGCACCTCTGCAATGGGCAGCGCGACATCGAGGAAGCCGCCATCGAAGCCGGCTTGGGCGCCTTCCGCGTCGACGGGCTTGGGGAGCTGGATGCTGCGCTGGAACGCGCCGTAGTTGCTCTCCATCTGGTAGTAGCACGACGGGCGTCGGCCTCGGCAAGGATTGCGGCGCACGCCACTGATGGTGAGCAGCCGCGCGTTGTCGAGCACGATTTGGATGTCTTCGGCGCGTACGCCGGCGAGTTCCATGCGCACGACGATGTGTGCGTTGTACTCGAACACGTCGGTGAGCGGCTGCCACAGAGGACGGTAAGCTCCGCCGGTGGGGGGTTTGGCCGCCTCGAAGTGTGTGAAGACCGGGCCGTGCCCGGAAAAGATTCCCTGCATGGTGAGCATCGTATCGCTTCGGCGCGCGGGCATGAGCCATTCTCCTCGCGTGGGCGTAGTGCGGGTGGGGTTACAGCCAGGCTAACGCGTGCATGGGCCAAAGTCAACGGGCCGCAGGCGCGCAGCGGAGCCGTCCACGAGGATTGGCCGGGGATCGGTCCACAGCATCCTCGGGGGAAAGGGCCAGTGTCCCTCGGAGCCGCAACATGTCCACACAATTCCCGCCTTGACACGCGGGCGTGGCGCCGCGTATAGTGACACATAGTTTCGTTGGCAGCTTCCTTTGTACCACGTGAGCGCATGGCAGATGCACAAGAAGACGCAACGATTCGTTCCACCGCCCGAATTGCCCGAGCGTGACTTCACGATCACACATGGCGACTTCGCCGGCGACCTCGCAGACTTCGAGGTCCGCTTCGTGGAGCGCGTGTTGGCGCGGAACCCCGAGCACGTGGAGTCGCTCATGTTCCTGGGCAACACCTACACCGCGCGGGGCGAGCACGAGCGGGGGTTGGAGATGGACCTGCGCCTGCTGCGCCTGCGGCCGCTCGACCCCATCGCGCACTACAACCTCGCGTGCAGCTATGCGTTGCTGGGACAGGTGGACCGCGCGATCGACGCGCTCAGACGCTCGGTGCGGCTGGGCTACGCCGACGTGGCCCACCTGGAGCAAGACTCGGACTTGGACAACATACGAAACGATCCGCGATACAAGGAGATGCTCGACAGTCTGCGATCTGCGCACATTCAAGGGTTAAGACCATGACACAAGCCCTCAAGCAGCCCAACGGCGATTACGGCGAGGCCGCGATTCGCCAGGCGCTGAAGACACAACTGATCGGGCACGACCTCGTCTTCCTGGAGCGCACCACGTCGACGAACGTGGCCGCGAAGAAGCTGGCGCGCAAGGGCTGCGCGGACGGGTTGACGGTGGTGGCGAACCATCAGACCGCGGGCAAGGGCCGGCTGGGCCGGCGTTGGTCCGCGCCGGTGGGCACCGATGTGCTGGTATCCATTGTGCTGCGGCCCCAGATCAGCCCCGAGCGCTCGGCCGCACTCACGGGGATGGCCAGCCTCGCGGTGGCGACGGCTATCGAGAATCTGTGCGGATTGGAGCCGGAGATTAAGTGGCCCAACGATGTACTCGTTGGCGGGAAGAAGGCCTGCGGTATCCTCACCGAAGGGGACGTGCGCAACCATGAGTTGGCGTTCGCCGTGGTGGGCATCGGCATCAACTGCAACCGCGAGCGCAAGACGTTTCGCAAGCCGCTGAACGAGACCGCAACGTCGCTGTTGATCGAGGCCGGGCGGCCCGTGGACCGGGCCGCGCTGCTTGCCGCGGTCCTGGCGAACATGGAAGCCGAGTACCTGCAATTCCGGTCGTCGGGCCTGTCCCACATCGTGCCGGACCTGCGCAAGCGGCTGTGGCGCTTGGACCGGGAGGTGACCGTGCGCACCGGCGCGGCGGAGGTGGTGGGCCTGTGTCTGGGGTTGGACGATGAGGGCCGGCTGCTCGTGCGAGACAACGAGGGCCAGCAGCACGCGTTCTGGGGCGGCGAGATTGTGCACGTGCGCTAGTGTCGCGTCCCGCAAGTTCATATGCCTATCTGAGTAGGTGGGGCTGTGCTTGGAGACCCGCGTCGTGCGATTGGCCAAACGCACTCCCACAACGCCACAGGGGGCGCAATTGTGCGCAAACCCCGAACGGGGTTTGACAACAGAGCCCAGGGTAGCCGCAGAATGCGGCTACCCTGGGTGCACGACC
>JAJRTI010000704.1 GCA_024278415.1 Planctomycetota bacterium
TACCGCGAATGCCATCCTCATGTGGCCGCATGTTCAGCTTGAGTTCCGTTGATACCTACGATACGCAATACCCTGCCAAGAGTGCGCGCACACCACGCAACATCTTGTTTTCCATACCAGTTCCGGATGGCTAAGGCACTAGCATCCGTGGGGCCAACATCCGTCTGCGCGACACAAATCACTGTGGCCCTTGCCATCATCATCGCCGGCTTCTGCGCCACTCACGCGTCACTTCAGCAGCGGGCTCTTGGGATTCAATAGTTCCTTGATCTCCACCACGCGCTTTTCCGCGCGCGCGATCTCCGCACCCTCGCCCTCGGCCACTGACCACACGCCATCGGCCACGTCGGACAGCGGCTTCTCTTCGCCGCGAATGCAGCGGATGAAGTTTTGTGTCATGACCGGGTCCGCGCCGCCATGTCCGCCGGCGCCGCGGCCGATCTCGTACGTGGCCGTGTCGCTCGTCCAGCGCGGCCAGAGCGTGATCTTGTTCGCGTGCAGGTCGCCCTTCATCGTCGCGCGGTCGCCCACGACCGTGTAGAGCCGGTTGCTGATCGCGGTGACGAAGCACTCGGTATGCACCGCGGTCTGGCCGCCTTCGAACTCGACGATCGCGACGCCCTGGTCGTGCGTGTCCTTCTCCGACTGGTAGATGCACGTGTCGCGCACGTATCCGTCGACCGCAATAGCCTCCTTCCCGTACGTCTCCTCGGGGATCGCAAAGCGGTCGGGGCACTTGTCGGCCTGCATGCACTCGCCGCAGCGCGGGCCGAAGGTCTCGCCCTTCTTCAGTTCGAACGGGATCCCATCGGGGTGGAGCGTGCTCACGTTCGCGAATGCGCTCACCCGCGCCGGCCGCGCGCCCATGAGCCAGTTGATCACGTCGAAGTCGTGCGAGCCTTTGTGGATCCACAGGCCGCCGCTGAATTTTTTGAGGCGGTTCCACCGCGCCATGTACGTGCGGCCGCCGTTGTAGAACTCCTGCGCCTCGATGGTGAAGACCTTGCCCAGCGCGCCCTCGTCGATGAGCGCCTTCATCTTCTGCACGACCGGATCGAAACGCATGTTGAAGCCCATGTAGAGGAGGCGCTTCGAGCGCTTGGCCGCGCGCACGATGTTCATGCAGCCCTTGACGGACGTGGCGAGCGGCTTGTCCACGAAGATGTGCTTGCCGGCCTTGAGCGCGGCGAGAGCGTTCGCTTCGTGCATGAAATCCGGCGTGGTGATGAACACCGCGTCGAGGTTCTTCTGCTTGAGCAACTCCTTCGCGTCCGCGTACACCGGGCAGTCGCCCTTGCAGCGCTCCAGCGCGCCTTTCGCGCGCACGTGGTTGGGGTCGGCAATGCCGGCCAAGGTGACCTCGTGGCTGTGCGCGGAGACGATGCGAGACATGAATCCTGTACCGCGGCCGCCCGCTCCGATGACGCCAATGTTGAGCTTCTTCATGGTTCTCTTTAGCGAAAGACTATTGATTGCAGTGTGGCACGGTTGGTCCGCCAACCGTGAAGCGCCAAAATGCGAAGGCACGATTCTACGCCCAAGCGACGCGAGGTCAAGCTCGAAGCGGATTCTCGCCCCACGCCGGCTTCGCCCGCACGAATAGTCCGCCGGCGGTCCACGACGAGGTTCTTCGCTGTTTCATGTGGGTAACATGATAGGCCTTCCCTGGCAGGAAGAGGGCATGGAACGCGGCCTTTGCGCCTGAACGACCCGCCCCGCAGGGGCGTCACATACCAGCCCAGGGCAAGCTGCGCCCCGCGCAGCGCCGCCCTGGGAACGCGGACAAGAACGGAACTGAGCCCCAACAGGGCGGCACATTGGCGGCAGCCGTGCGCTCGGTATGGGTCGCCCCGTTGGGGCTTGCACAACTGATGCAAACGTCTTCCCAGGGCTTCGCCCTGGGCTGATATGTGGCGTCCCTTCGGGACGGGGCCGAGTGCGTGGAAGCTTGGTCATAGTCACACCTCCTGTTGTCGATGGTACGCTTCGTCACGGTCTGTGTCCATGATACGCTTGCCAATCGGGCGCCAGAGCTACAGCACCTCAAACGGATTCTCGCCCTCGTAGAGCATCGTCGGAGGCAACGGCACGCTGATGTCGTCGACGCCGAGCATCTTCACCGCCTCGAAGAGCACCTTGCCGACCTTCTTGAAGCCGAAGCCGCCGTGGTGCGGGAAATTCTTCGCGATGAGCACGTGACGGTAGAACCGCGCGAAGTGCGGCACGGCCACGATGCCGATGGCGCCGAACGAGCAGGGCGGGATGTTGAGCACTTCGCCCTCCGCAATGTAGCTGCGCAGTTCGTTGTCCGGCGTGGCCTGGAGCCGGAAGAGCGTCGTGGGGCCGGGCTTGAGCTGGCCTTCGAGCGTGCCGCGGGTGATGTCCGGCTCCTTGCCGCCTTCCATGAGCCGGTTCATGATGAGCTGGTACTTCATGGAGCAGATCTTCATGCACTGGGAGCACGTGTTGCCGCAGTGGAAGCCCATGAACAGGTCTTCCTTCTTCGCTCCCTTCAAGTTGGCCCTTGCCGGCAGCACGTCGTCAGGCACGGAGTTGTTGATGTCGAGCAGCGTCGCGGGGTGGAGGGACGCGCACTGGAGCATGTACTCGCTGAGCGCGCCGTACAGATCGACCTCGCAGGCGATGGGGATGCCGCGGCCAGCCATGCGGCTGTTCACGTAGCAGGGCACGAACCCGAACTGCGGCTCGAACGCGGGCCAGCACTTGTCGCCGAACACCGCGTATTCGCAGCACCCGAGGTTCTCGGCCATGAAGTCCATGAGCGCGACCTCGAACTGCGCGAGCTTGGGCAGCAGATCGGGGTAGGGACAGCCCTTGCCGAGTTCTTTGGCCATGTCCTTGGCGACGGCCTCGATCTCCTTCTTCTTGCTTCCGGCTTTCTTGAACGCGGCGTAGAGATCGAGTTCCGAGTTCTCCATGACCTCGATGCCGAGGTCGTAGAGCGGCTGCACCGGCGCGTTGCACGCGAGAAAGTCTTGCGGCCGCGGGCCGAAGCCGAAGATCTTGAGATTGGTCACGCCGATAAACACGCGCGCGATGTCGACGAAGTCGGCGATCTTCTTGGCCAGCTCTTTCGGCAGGCCGACCGGCATCTGCGGGATGTACGCGCGGACGCGGCGCATGCCAAGGTTGAAGGAAACGTTGAGCATGCCGCA
>JAJRTI010000705.1 GCA_024278415.1 Planctomycetota bacterium
CTTGGGAGGCAGTTCGTCCGGCGGCTTGGCCCCGACCTTGCCCTTGGCAGGGCTCTTGGCAGGCGCTTTGCCTTGTGCAGGAGCCGGCCCGACCGGCCCCGGTTTCTCGCCAAACAGCCGGTCCTTCATCAGCACGGCGCCCACCGCCAGCGCGGCCAGCACCAGCAAGGCTGCGCCGACGCCGATTGCGAGCCTCATGTCACCCGTCAAGCGCTTCGTCTTCTTCTTCTGCCTCTGGCCGACATAGAACGCGGATTCTTCGTCTTCGTATTCCGCTGGGTACTCGCCCGTGCTAAGCGCGGTCTGCACCCGTGCCACGTCCCTCGCCAGGCTGGCTGCGGTGTAGCGCTCATCCGGATCTTTGGCCAACATCTTCGCGACGAGCGCATCCAGCTCCGCTGGCAATTCCACGTTCACCTCGGTCAGCGGTTGCGGCTCCTGTTCGAGGTTCGCCTTGAGGTAGCCACTCGAATCCTCGGCTTTGAACGGATCCACACCGGCAAACATCTCATACGCGGCCACGCCAAGAGCAAAGATGTCCGACCTGCCGTCGATGCCCGTGCCTTTGATGATCTCCGGTGCGAGGTACTTCGGGGTGCCCGGGACTTGCCTCCGTCCCGCCAAGTCGACCTCGCTCGTGTCTGCGGCAATGCCGAAGTCTGTGATCTTGGCCATCAAGTGCCCCTGGGCATCGTAGGTGAGCATGATGTTGCCCGGCTTGATGTCGCGGTGCACGATGTTCTGGCGGTGCGCCGCGCCCAAGCCCAACGCGGCCTGCATGAGGATCTCCAGCTTTTCCTCGATGCTGAGTTGCGGCCCACGGCGCAGGCGCCGGCTCAGGCTTTCGCCTTGGATGAACTCCATGGTGAAGTAGAAGTGCTCGCCCACTTCCCCGCTTCCGAACACCTTGATGATGTTCGGGTGATCGACCTTTTGCGAGACGACGAGTTCTTCCTCACACTTGGCCTTCACCACCTCCAAGTCCTGCTCCCCGAGCCGGCGGAAGAGCTTCAGTGCGACCGTGAGCCCGGTCTCCGTGTCGGTCGCGCGAAACACGTCCGACATGCCCCCCCGGCCGACTCGCGCGTCGAGGCGGTATTGATCGAGTTGCGCTGGGTATTGATCTTCCATATCTCCCACAAATCGCTGAACTGCGCGAAGACCGTTAAGCCAAGTGACCGTTCTCGCGTTCGTTCACGCCATCGGCTCTTGAGGCCCGATGTTCGACGACGTGAGGAATCACATGAAGCAAAGGGAAGGCTGCGGCGACGCGCCCCAGATGAACGGAAGCAGTATAGGTGAAATCAGCAGCCGGTGTCAACGAACGCCCTCCGAGCGCCTCACCGCGCGTGGTCCATTCTGAGGCCACGGTCCGCCACGTCCTTGCCCAGCGCAGTGCGCCACTTGGCATAGCGGCTTGCCAGTTGCCGGCTGCGCCGCGGCTCGTCCATGCGCCGGATCTGATACACCACTCCCACGGAGCATACGACCGACACTGCGAAGACCACCTGAGGCGATGTCACGTCTGCGATGACGCCGCCGACCACGCCGGCGAAGGCCAGCGGAGCGCCAATGGTGTACATGAAGCCCACATACGTCGGCCGGCGAGTCTCAGGCGCAATCTCCAAGAGGTAGTTCGTCTGCGCGGTGCCGGTGCCGGCCAGTGCGGGCGCGGCAGATGCATAGACGAGCAGGTACACAGCCAACCGCAGATCCATGCCCAGCCAGCCAATCTGCACTGCGGGCAGGTGGCCCGCGACGAATGCCGCCAGCGGCCCCGCCACGGCCAAGCTCGCGGCACACAGCAGCAGCAGGCGATTGCCATAGCGGTCGCCGATGTGCCGCCAGACGAAGTTAGACACGACGGCCGCGACCGCGCCTACCTGCATGAACAGGCCGATCTGCTTCTCGGCAAACCCTAAGTCCCTGATCGCATAGACGGTGTAGAGCGGCCACCCCATCGCGCCCAGCGCCATGCCGGCGCGCACGAGGTAGAGGCGCTGGTAGTTGCGGTCGCGCCGAAAGATGCGCCAGCCCCGGCGGACCCGCTGCTTGAGGCTCATGGAGTAGCCCGAGATCGCGCCGGCCGGCTCATCACAGAAGCAGAAGCTTGTCGTGCTGATGGCGAACAAGACAAACGCGATGCCGAAGATGAGGAGGTAGTTGGCAGGGAACGCGATCCCACTGCCGTCCGCCAGCACCTTCTTGACCATGATCCCCGCTCCGAACGCGGCCGCGCCGCCATAAAACTGCCGCAGGCTGAAGAAACTCCCGCGGCGATTCGGCGGCACGGACTTGCTGACGATGTCCATGAACGGAATGATCCCCACGCCGCCCATGGTGGTGAAGCCGAACAAGAGCAGCGCAAACAGGGCGTACGTCACCTTGGGATGGCTGTCGCCAATCAGCCACACGCTGAGCACAATGCAGCCGAACAGGATGGTGCGGAACACGGCCGAAAAGACGTAGAAGGGCTTCTTGTACCTCCGATGCTCGACCATGTTTGAGATGATGAGTTGCGGCCACACCCACCCAAACAACATGAGCGATGAGATCAGCGCGATTGGCCAGTTGCCCGGCACCAGATGCCGCACGAACAGCGCCCCCGCGGCCTGCATGCCAATGATGGCCATGCCCACGTGGAAGAACGCGCCGTTGACGATGCCCAGCACATAGTTGCGCCGGCTGAAGGTGTATTGGGATCGGTCTTGCATCGCGCGGCGGGCTCGATGTGGAGAAAGCGGGGCATCATACGCGCCCGCGCGCAGGCTGTCAATGATGGCGAGCATGGGCATGATCCCACATGAGTTTCGCCATGAGATTTGCTGGTCCGAACGGCAGACGCCGCGGGCTTGTAGTCGGGCCATTCATGGCCCGTCAGTAACGCTAAAAACGGGCGCTCAATCGCCCTGCTATAAGGGTTCCTCGCTGTTTGGTGTGGGCTGAATGGCGATATGGCTCGCCGGTGGGTCGCAGGATGCGAAGCGCGGCGCACTGATGTGACTGGCCGGGACACGGACTCGGCCCTGAAAGGGCCACACATACCAGCCTGGGGCGAAGCCCTGCTCTTTACCCACATCTCTCAACGCCCAGAGGGCGTGACGGAACCTAGTGTCCCGTCCCGCAATTACGTGCACATATTCGGGTCGTGGGCCGCGCCCAATGCCATTCACTTAAGGATCACTTCGCCCGCGAAATCTACGGCGCATGGGCAACCGCGCACTCCTTGGCCAGCTTTAGCTGGCCTGTCTGATTGCCACCAGATTCATCTGGTGGTCACGATGGCCATCTCCCAAAGCAAAATCAGCCTGCTTCAGCAGGGCTTCTCTGCCTGGCGTCATGGAATCGAGAAGCCGCGCTGAAGCGCGCTCCCGCCAACGAAGGGCGGGCCTTGCTGTCCACCACGTGAACGTGGTGGCAAGGCAGA